>NZ_JBICKH010000046.1:0-70762 GCF_043103905.1 Pseudomonas sp. yb_2
CTTCGTGGCCGGTTTTTTTATGCCTTCCTGTGCCGGCCTCTTCGCGGGCGCGCCCGCGAATGCCTTTAGCAGATCAATCGTTGAAATCGCGCCAGCCGCCCATTTCTTTCCAGCGGTTGACGATGCCGCAGAACAGCTCAGCGGTTTTCTCGGTGTCATAACGTGCCGAGTGCGCCTCACGCCCGTCGAAATCGATGTCAGCGCTCTGGCAGGCTCGTGCCAGCACGGTCTGGCCATACGCCAGGCCCGCCAGGGTGGCGGTGTCGAAGCTGGAGAAGGGGTGGAACGGGTTGCGCTTCAGGTCATTGCGCGCCACTGCTGCATTGAGGAAACCCAGGTCGAAGCTGCTGTTGTGGCCGACCAGAATCGCCCGCTTGCAGCCGTTGGCCTTGAGTGCCTTGCGCACGCCGCGGAAGATGTCGGTCATCGCGCTTTCCTCGCTGACCGCCATGCGCAGCGGGTGGTCCAGCTTGATGCCGGTAAACTCAAGTGCGGCCGGCTCGATGTTGGCGCCCTCGAACGGCTCCACGCGGTGGAAGTAGGTATGTTCGGGGAACAGGAAGCCTTTCTCGTCCATGCCAATGGTGACGGCGGCAATTTCCAGCAATGCATCGGTAGCGCTGTTGAAACCACCGGTTTCAACATCCACCACGACCGGCAGATAGCCGCGGAAGCGCTCGGCCATCGGGTGGCGAGGACCGCTGCTGCCTTGGGTGTCCAGGTCGTCTTCGTAAAGGTCTTCGCTCACGCGTTTTTCTCCAGCAGGCGCCAGCGCAGTTTTTCGCCAGCGCGCAGCGGGACTACGGTTTGCTCGCCAAATGGCAGGCTTTCCGGAGCGGTCCATTCTTCGCGGACCAGGGTAATGGTGTCGGTGTTCGCCGGCAGGCCATAGAAGGCCGGGCCGTGCAGGCTGGCGAAGCCTTCCAGCTTGTCCAGCGCGTTACGCTGCTCGAACGCTTCGGCGTACATCTCGATCGCCGCATAAGCGGTGTAGCAACCCGCGCAACCGCAGGCTGCTTCCTTGGCGTGACGGGCATGAGG
This sequence comes from Pseudomonas sp. yb_2, assembly GCF_043103905.1. Lineage (NCBI taxonomy): Bacteria > Pseudomonadati > Pseudomonadota > Gammaproteobacteria > Pseudomonadales > Pseudomonadaceae > Pseudomonas > Pseudomonas sp. yb_2. The sequence continues at coordinate 1,042 of NZ_JBICKH010000046.1, forward strand.
TGCCGAGTCGGTGCCGAGGAAGAACTTCGGATTGCCGCTGGTGGCTGCGTCCAGCAAGGCCACCTGGTGGGTGTTGCGCTTGAGGATCGGCAGGCAGTAGAAGTGCGGGCGAATGCCGCCGACCAGCATGTGGTTGCGGTTGTACAGCAGGTGCTGGGCGGTGATGGTCGCACCGACGTTGGCCGGGGCCTCGGTGACGAACTGCGCGGCATCACTGGTGGTGATGTGTTCGAACACCACTTTCAGCGTCGGGAAGCGCTCGACCACACGGCGCATGTGCTCGTCGATGAAGCGCTTCTCGCGGTCGAACACGTCGATCTCGCTGCGGGTCACTTCGCCATGCACCAGCAGCGGCATGCCCACTTCCGCCAGTGCCTCTATAGCCGGGAAGATGTTGTCGATGCTGGTCACGCCGGAATCGGAGTTGGTGGTGGCGCCGGCCGGGTACAACTTGGCGGCGTACACGAAACCGCTGGCCTTGGCCGCGCGGATGTCCTCGGGGCTGGTGCGGTCGGTGAGGTACAGCACCATCAGCGGCTCGAAGCGGCTGCCGGCCGGGCGGGCAGCCAGAATGCGCTCACGGTAGGCGCCGGCCTCGGTGGCATTGCGCACGGGCGGCACGAGGTTGGGCATGATGATGGCACGGGCGAAGGTACGCGCCACGTCGCCAACGGTGTGGGGCAGGACGGCACCATCGCGCAGATGGATGTGCCAGTCGTCGGGGCGCAGGAGGGTCAGGCGATCGGACATTGGGGATTCCAGGCGGGTCGAACTCAAGCCCCAATCCTACCGGAAAACCCCGGGGCGAGCACGGCTATCAAGTTTTCCGGGCAGCGTCCGATAGCCTGCTGGTAAGCCGTCAGAATTTGTGGAGCCGCCCGTGCGCCAGCGTTATCTAGCCCTGTTGACCCTGTTCGCCAGCCTGCCGGCCGGCGCACTGACTTTCCAGACGCGCATGGAGAACATTGCCTGGAAGGTCGAGGGTGACCAGTTCGAGTGTCGTCTGAGCCAGCCGATCGAAGGTTTCGGCAGCGGTACGTTCGTGCGTCGGGCAGGCGAGCAGCCGGTGTTTCAGCTGCGGTCGGACAGCAACGCACTGGGTGCCGGCACCGCCAGCCTGCTGGCTGCGGCAGCGCCGTGGCAACCTGGGCGTGGCGATATCAACCTGGGCAATGTGCGTATGGCCCGCAGTGGCGTGCTGTTCAGCTCCTCCCAAGGGCAGGCCAGCCGGCTGATCAACGGCTTGCTCGACGGGCGTAGCACCGTCGTGCGCAACTACACCGGTGAGGCGGGCAGGCCGATGGAGGTGCGAGTGCTGCCGGTCAGCTTCGCCAAAGCCTACAATGACTATCAGGTCTGTGCTGGCAAACTGTTGCCGATGAACTACGACCAGGTGCGCCAGACCCAGGTGGGTTTCCCCGGGGGCGGTATCGAGCTGGATGCAGCAGCCAAGGCGCGGCTGGACGTGATCCTCGATTACATGAAAGCCGACCCGACGGTGAATCATGTCGAGCTCAATGGGCATTCCGACAACAGTGGCAACCGCCTGGCCAACCGCGACCTGTCGCGCCGTCGGGCATTGGCCGTTGCCGATTACTTCAAGGCTAACGGTGTGCCGGAGGAGCAGATCACTGTGCGCTTCCATGGCGAACGTTATCCGCTCGCGAAGAACAACAGTGCGTCGAATCGGGCGCGTAATCGGCGGGTGAATATCGAGCTGGATCGGGTGGCGGTGGTTGAGAAACCGGTGGAAAAGCCGGTTGAGCAAGCGGCGCCGGCTGTTGCACCTGCCTCGGGCGTCCCGGGGGCGAAGGCGCCCTGAGATCTGGTCGGTGCATGTCATGGGCTCGCATCAAGGCCGCCAGGGGTTCGTCACAACATTTTCAGCGCCTGTGAGATCGAGCGCAGAATGTTTCGAGGCGGACACCTGAGGCGCTCGATCTCACAGGCGCAGAATGTCTTGAGGTGGACACCTGGCGGCGCTCGATCTCACAGGCGCTGAACTCCTCAAGGCATGCACGCTGCGGCGCGACGCCCCTCCAAGGTCCTCATGCCACATCCCTTAACCTACCGCCCGTCGCCCCTACGAAAGTTCCTGTCGCTTTGTCGTCAGAAGCTGTCGCCCCACTGTAAATTTATCCGCAACGCCGGTAGAATCGATCCCTTTCCGTACAACCCCGTGGAGTGATGGCATGGCGGACGTAAAAAAGGTCGTACTGGCGTATTCCGGCGGCCTTGATACTTCGGTGATTCTCAAGTGGCTGCAGGATACCTACAACTGCGAAGTGGTGACCTTCACCGCTGACCTGGGGCAGGGCGAAGAGGTCGAACCGGCCCGTGCCAAGGCCCAGGCAATGGGCGTTAAAGAGATCTACATCGACGACCTGCGCGAAGAATTCGTGCGTGATTTCGTGTTCCCGATGTTCCGCGCCAACACCGTCTACGAAGGCGAGTACCTGCTGGGTACTTCCATCGCCCGTCCGCTGATCGCCAAGCGCCTGATCGAAATCGCCAACGAAACCGGCGCTGACGCCATTTCCCATGGCGCCACCGGCAAGGGTAACGACCAGGTGCGCTTCGAGCTGGGTGCCTATGCCCTGAAGCCAGGCGTCAAGGTCATCGCTCCATGGCGCGAGTGGGACCTGCTGTCCCGCGAAAAGCTGATGGACTACGCCGAGAAGCACGGCATCCCGATCGAGCGCCACGGCAAGAAGAAGTCGCCGTACTCGATGGACGCCAACCTGCTGCACATCTCCTACGAGGGCGGTGTCCTGGAAGATACCTGGACCGAGCACGAAGAAGACATGTGGCGCTGGAGTGTCTCGCCTGAGAATGCCCCGGACCAGGCTACCTACATCGAGCTGACCTACCGCAATGGTGACATCGTTGCCATCGACGGCGTCGAGAAATCCCCGGCCACCGTCCTGGCAGACCTGAACCGTATCGGTGGTGCCAACGGCATCGGCCGTCTGGACATCGTCGAAAACCGTTACGTCGGCATGAAGTCGCGCGGTTGCTACGAAACGCCTGGCGGTACCATCATGCTCAAGGCACACCGTGCCATCGAGTCGATCACCCTGGACCGCGAAGTCGCTCACCTGAAAGATGAGCTGATGCCAAAGTATGCCAGCCTGATCTACACCGGCTACTGGTGGAGCCCGGAGCGTCTGATGCTGCAACAGATGATCGATGCTTCGCAGGTCAACGTGAATGGTGTGGTGCGCCTGAAACTGTACAAGGGCAACGTGACCGTGGTTGGCCGCAAGTCGGACGATTCGCTGTTCGATGCCAACATCGCCACCTTTGAAGAAGATGGTGGTGCCTACAACCAGGCAGATGCTGCTGGCTTCATCAAGCTCAATGCACTGCGTATGCGCATTGCCGCCAACAAGGGCCGTTCGCTGCTCTGATTGCTGGCGTGTGCGAAAACCCCGGCTCGGTCCGGGGTTTTTTTATGCCCGCGCAAAGGCGGGTCGTTCAACTTCGGTGGCTCACATCATCGCCCTCGAGTGCGCTGATCGAAAGCTGCGCACATTGACGTCTGTCCAGATTACAAAAGCGCCAGACGCGCGCTGGCTCGGGCGGTTGGGCAAGTGCGTGCAAGAGTTGTTGTTCCATCATGCGACAGGCGTCGGGGCCGGAGAACATGAAAGTGACAGGTTCGCCCTGTACCGCCTCGGGGGCATCATTGGCAATTGCGGGTGTGGCCACACTGCTCAGTGCTGGCGTGTTGTCGTGTGCTGCGTTGTTGGGAAGCGGGCTATAGAACGACTTGTAATTGAAGTTGAGTGTCAGAAAAAACAGTGCCGTCAGAAAGAATGGAAAGCCTACCAGGAACCAGGTGTAGAGCCTTTGGCTGGACTCGCCGAGAAATGGCAGTGTGGCAAGGGCGGAGGCTTCGATGATCCCCGCGAAGATGGCAATGATCGTCAGCGGGGCGACAGGTTGTGCTTGGGTCATATAGGCCGTCTCCAGCGGTTTTGTCCATCTTTACCTTACTGCTGTACTCAACTAAAGGCTGGATTGTTTCCCGGGGGAGGAATGATCGTCAGAGAACCTCGTTGTGCTGCTTTTTCGACGTGTTTGAGTCGGAAGTTTTCCTTTGCTGAAGATCAGTATTCAACTGGTACGTTTATGTCGATGGGTGGTACCGTTTTTTCGGTAATAAGTAATTTGTTTGTTACAACCATAGTCATTGTGTGTAGGAAGTTTCTGTAAGTTCTGTAGGCTTTTTCTGTCCATGGCTTTCGCTGGTAAATCGCCGCGCCAGCAAGCGTCCTGTCGGTTATCGTGGCGTGCCAAAGCAACAACAATGTATGGATATCGCATGAATAAAGTGCTTATCGTGGATGATCATCCGGTCATACGCCTGGCCGTACGCATGCTGATGGAGCGGCATGGGTATGACGTTGTGGCGGAGACTGACAATGGGGTGGCTGCGTTGCAGCTGACACGGCAACATCTGCCGGATATTGTGGTGCTGGATATCGGTATCCCGAAACTGGATGGCCTGGAGGTGATCGCCCGCATGGCGACATTCAGCCCGGGTAGCAAGGTACTGGTGCTGACGTCACAGGCCCCCGGCAACTTTTCGATGCGCTGCATGCAGGCAGGGGCGGCGGGTTACGTGTGCAAGCAGCAGGAGCTTACCGAACTGCTCAGCGCTATCAAGGCTGTGTTGTCGGGTTACAGCTACTTCCCCAACCAGGCCTTGCATGCGTCACGTGGCAGGGGGGCGGGCAGCGAGACGGATATGGTGAATCGCCTGTCTGCGCGAGAAATGACGGTGCTGCAACAACTGGCGCGAGGGCGTTCGAACAAGGAGATTGCCGACAGCATGTACCTCAGTAACAAGACGGTCAGTACCTACAAGTCACGGCTGCTGCTCAAGCTCAATGCACGGTCATTGGTTGACCTGATCGAGCTGGCGCAACGGCAAGGTCTGAACTGATCGCCAAGCCTTGAAGCCTCCAGCCAGGAGGCTTTGCCAGGGCTATCGGTCCATGACTACGGGACCCGCACTACAGGTCGTAATCGAAATCGGCCAACTGCTTCTGCAGGCGCCGTTCTTCCAGCATGTTGTCGATGGTGCGACGTTTGCTCAGGTTGGTCTTTGCGATTTCAACCTGTGGCTCCGCGTCATCGTCTGCGGCAACAAAATCATCATCGATCGACAGGTCGTCTTTATCGGTACTCATGAGTCGCTCCAAGCCAAGGGGCCATTGGCCGTCCTTATAACCAGAAAGCAGACGCTGGTAAAAAAGATTTTTTCAATCGATGTGAGTGGTTTTTGGCTATCGGCTCAATCGTCGGAGGTTTTGTGCTTGTACTCGCACAAATCTTCGATCCTGCAGCTGCCGCACCTTGGCTTGCGCGCCTGGCACACGTAGCGCCCGTGCAGGATCAGCCAGTGGTGGGCGTCGAGCAGGTAGTCCTTGGGTACAAACTTGAGCAGTTTCTTTTCCACTTCCAGCACCGTTTTGCCTGGCGCGATGCCTGTGCGGTTACTCACCCGGAAGATATGGGTATCCACGGCCATGGCCGGTTGGCGAAACGCCGTGTTTAGCACCACGTTGGCGGTTTTGCGGCCGACGCCGGGTAGCGCCTCCAGCGCTTCGCGGGTTTGCGGTACCTGGCTGTCGTGGCGCTCGATCAGTAGCCGACACGTTTCTATGACATTCTTGGCCTTGCTGTTGTAAAGCCCGATGGTCTTGATGTATTCGCTGAGGCCTTTAACGCCCAGGGCATAGATGGCCTCGGGGGTGTTGGCGACGGGGAACAGGCGGGCAGTAGCCTTGTTGACGCCGACGTCGGTGGATTGCGCGGACAGTGTCACGGCGACCAGCAGTTCAAACGGGGTCGTGTAGGCCAGTTCGGTCTTTGGGTCGGGGTTGTCTTCGTGCAGCCTGCGAAAAATCTCCAGGCGTTTGGCGGCATTCATGAAATCAGGGCTTTCCTTGACGAGGTGGGTGGGCAGGGTCTGGAAGCAGGCGATTGTACAAGGCCAACAGCAGACCCAGCAGCAGTAGCGCACCGGGTGCGAGGCTGGCCAGGTGCAGCTCGGCATGGTCAGCCAGCCATTGGCGGCTGGCGCCCAGCAGCAGGCAAATGGCAAAGACAGCGCCGAGGTGCCTTGCGAGCAGGCGCCAGCGGCGTTGGTCAGGTAGCAGGTGGTCACTGGCCAGGCATTGCAGGCACAACAATGCGGGATAGTGGCCCAGGGCAATGGCCAGTGGTAGCAGCCAGGCCCGCAGGGCCAACTGCAGGCAACTGGCCAAGGCTGCCAGCAGCAACAGGCTAGCCAGTACATAGGCCCAGCTGGCCATGTGTTTACGCAGTGGCGCCAGCAACAGTTGGTGCAGGCACCCCATAAGTACTGCGCACAGGCCGATGGCCGCGCCTTCAGCCAGCGTTCGGGTGGCACCCAGCAGTGGCGCCAGGCTCATGGCCAGCAGGCAGAACCTATTCATGGGTGGCGCCCTCCAGCAATACACTACGCTGCTCGTCGAAATAGCTCAGCGCATCCTGCAATGCGGCGATCACCGCTCGCGAGGTCACGGTTGCGCCGGCCAATTGGTCAAAGTCACCCTGGTCCCGCTTCAGCGCCCAGTGATCGCCATGATCGCGGTTGTTGAACTGACTCAGCCAGTGCAATCGCGGATCCCCCAGGCGATCGCCCAGCCCGGGGCTTTCCTGTTGTTCGACAACCTGGCTGCCGATCAGCCGGCCGTCCGTGGTGATGGCGACGCTCAGCACGATCGGCCCGGCATACCCCTGGGCCTGTGTGATCAGGATAATGGCGCTTGGCTTACCTGCCATAGTGGCACGGTAAGCCGCCAGGATACGGCTATTGGGCCTCTGTGCGGCGGGCCTTGGCAGCGGGCTTTCCAGGGGCTGGTTGTCATAGCTACCGTCGGGCAGCACGGCCAGCCGCTGGCGGCTTTGCAGCTGCTTTTCAGCGCCGGCGATGGCCGGACCGGTCCACTGCCGCCAGGCCAGGGTGGCTGACACTGCCAATACTCCAGTCAGCAGCAACAGGCCCACATCCCGAACCCCGCGCTTCATCGGGCTGCCTGCTGACGCTGCGCAGCCATGCGCTCGAGTGCCGGTGCGAAAAGGTTCATCAGCAGGACGGCGAACGCGGTGCCATCCGGATAGCTGCCCCAGGTACGAATCAGGTAGATGAGCACCCCTGTTCCCACGCCGAAGCACAGCTTGGCCCAGTCGTCTCTGGGGCCGGACACTGGCTCGGTCGCAATGAAGAAGGCTGCCAGCATGGTCGAGCCGGAAAACAGGTGCAGCAAAGGCGAGCCATTGGAGTCCGACCCCGAACCGTTCCAGCCCAACAAGCTGAATACCAATAGCCCTGCCAGCAAACCTGCCGGTGCATGCCAACTGATCACCTTGCGCTGTAACAAGAACAGGCCACCAAGCAGGAATGCCAGGTTGACCCATTCGCTGCCTGCCCCGCCAATGTTGCCAAAGCCCGGATGGCTGGCGAACAGCTCGTCGATGGTCAGGCTGCGGTTGTGGCGCAAGCCGTCGAGCAATGTCGGTCGGGCCCAGGCATCGATCTGTCCGCCCCCAGCGAACACCTGCTGCACGCTGTCGAGCAGGCCTGGGGCCTGCCCAGGCCAATGGTTCATCTGCAACGGGAAGCTGAGCAGCACGAAGGCATAGCCCACCATGGCTGGATTGAACAGATTTCGCCCGACCCCACCGTAGGCCTGCTTGCCGATACCGATCGCGACACTTGCCGCGATGACCGGCAGCCACCATGGCGCCAAGGTGGGCAGGGCGGCCGCCAGCAGTACGGCGGTCACCAGTGCGCTGCCGTCGTTTAGCGCCTGGCTCAGCGATTGGCTGCGCAGTGCCAGCAGCAATGCCTCGCACAGCAGCGCGGCACTGGCGCACAGCAACAGGTTCAGCATCATGCCCCAGCCATGCAGCCACAACAGCGCCAGCAGCCCAGGCGTGCAGGCGAGCAAGACCAGGCCCATGCTGGTGCGTAGGCGCGGATCGGGACTGCTCATTGGCCAAACATTCCGTTGAAACCGGAAAACGCCATAGCCATCACCCCGGCACCGATCAATTCGATGGGCAGGCCGCGCAGCACGTTGGGGATATCGGCGTGGGCGCTGCGCTGGCGCAGGTCGGCGAACACCATCAGCGCCAGCCAGAAGCCGCCACCCGTCAGCAAGCCTTTGAGCAGCATGGTTGGCCAGGTGGTGCCGTCGCTTGTCTGCTGCAGGGCAAGCCCAAGCGCTGCTGCATTGCTCAACAGCAGCGCTGGCAACCCCACTACAGGCCAGGCCGGGCGCCACTTGGCCAAAAGCCAGGGCAGTCCCCAGGCGAGCAAGGCCAGCCAGGGCAATAGCAGAAACAGGGCAAGATCGTGGATGTGCAACGGGGCAAGTACCGCGTGCACCAGCAGCTGCGCGCCGATTACGCCCAGGGCGATGCACAGGGCGCAGGCCAGGCCGTGCACCTGCAGTTGCAGCCCGGAGAGTGGCTGTCGGAGCAGGCACAGGTGATTGATCAGTGCGGCGCTGATCAGGACCAGGATGTAGTCATTCATGAAGATGACGATAGCCGGGAATCGGGGCGATTGTCCGGGTTTGGCATGAAGGGGCCTGCGTAATTGTGGGAGCGGGCAGACCGCTCCCACAATGGCCCGCAGGGCGGTTACTTGATGCGCTGGCCTGGCTTGGCGCCGCTGTCCGGGCTCAGCAGGTAGATTTCTTCACCGCCAGGGCCGGCAGCCATGACCATGCCTTCGGACACGCCAAAGCGCATCTTCCGGGGTTTGAGGTTGGCTACCATCATGGTCAGGCGGCCTTCCAGCTTGGACGGGTCTGGGTAGGCTGACTTGATGCCGGAGAACACGTTGCGGCGCTCGTCACCAATGTCCAGGGTCAGTTGCAGCAACTTGTCGGCACCCGCCACGGCTTCAGCCTTGACGATCAGCGCCACACGCAGGTCGACGGCAGCGAAGGTATCGAACTCGATCTCTGCCGACAGCGGGTCCTTGGCCAGCTCGCCATTGCCCGCCGGGGCCTTGGCTTCGGCAGCCAGCAGGTCTTCCTTGCTGGCAGCGACCATGGCTTCGACCTTGGCCGGCTCGATACGGCTCATCAGGGCCTTGAACGGATTAAGCGGGTGGTTTTCCAGGCGTGTCAGGTGGTCGTTCCAGGTCAGCGGGGCCACGTTGAGGAAAGCCTCGGCGTCAGCGGCCAGCACCGGCAGTACCGGTTTGAGGAAGATCACCAACTGGCGGAACAGGTTGATGCCTTGGGCGCAAATGGCCTGGACTTCATCCTGCCTGCCTTCCTGTTTGGCCAGTGACCACGGTGCCTTGTCGGCGATCCAGGCGTTGGCGCGGTCGGCCAGTGCCATGATTTCGCGCATGGCGCGGCCAAAATCACGGGCCTCATAGGCTTCGGCGATGGAAGGTGCGGCAGCCAGGAAGGCTTCGGTCAGCTCAGGCGCGGCATCACCGCCTACCATCACACCTTCGTTGCCCTTGTGGATGAAACCGGCGCAGCGGCTGGCAATGTTGACGACCTTGCCGACCAGGTCGGAGTTGACCTTCTGCACGAAGTCTTCCAGGTTCAGGTCCAGGTCGTCGACGCCACGGCCCAGCTTGGCCGCATAGTAATAACGCAGGTATTCCGGCTGCAGGTGGTCCAGGTAGGTGCGGGCCTTGATGAAGGTGCCGCGCGACTTGGACATCTTGGCGCCGTTGACCGTCAGGTAGCCGTGCACGTTGACCGCGGTCGGCTTGCGGAAGCCGGCGCCTTCGAGCATGGCTGGCCAGAACAGGGCGTGGAAGTTGACGATGTCCTTGCCGATGAAGTGGTACAGCTCGGCCTTGGAGCCTTCGTTCCAGAAGGCGTCGAAGTCCAGCTCCGGGCGGCGTGCGCAGAGGTTCTTGAAGCTGGCCATGTAGCCGATTGGTGCATCCAGCCATACGTAGAAGTATTTGCCAGGCTCGCCCGGGATCTCGAAGCCGAAGTACGGCGCGTCGCGGGAGATATCCCACTCCTGCAGGCCGGAGTCCAGCCATTCCGCCAGCTTGTTGGCTACCGCGTCCTGCAGGGTGCCGCTTCGGGTCCACTGCTGCAGCATGGCCTGGAAGTCTGGCAGCTTGAAGAAGAAATGCTGGGAATCACGCAGTACCGGGGTGGCACCGGAGATCGCCGACTTGGGGTTCTTCAGCTCGGTGGGTGCGTAGGTGGCGCCGCATTTTTCGCAGTTGTCGCCGTACTGGTCTTCGGCCGCGCACTTCGGGCAGGTGCCCTTGATGAAGCGGTCGGCGAGGAACATGCCTTTTTCCGGGTCGAAGTACTGGGTCACCGAACGGGTGGCGATGTGCCCGGCTTCACGCAGGCGCGAGTAGATCAGGCTCGACAGCTCGCGGTTCTCGTCGCTGTGGGTGGAGTGGAAATTGTCGAAGTCCACCAGGAAGTCGGCGAAATCGCTGCTGTGCTCGGCCTGGACGTTGGCGATCAGCTGTTCCGGGGTGATGCCTTCCTTTTCGGCGCGCAGCATGATGGCCGAACCGTGGGCGTCATCGGCGCAGACATAGATGCACTGGTTGCCGCGCAGCTTCTGGAAGCGCACCCACATGTCCGTCTGGATGTACTCCAGCATATGGCCGAGATGGATCGATCCATTGGCATAGGGCAGGGCGCTGGTGACGAGAATCTGGCGTGGCTCGGACATGGTGGCTCGGCTACTTATCTGGCTACGGGGTAAAAATGAGGATGATCGGCCACTATAAAGGGCTGGCGAAGATATTTCACCCCGCAAGCGCATCTGCTGACGATTGACGGGTTAGGATAGGCGGCTGTTTTACATTCAGTTTGCCAATGGGAGTCTCCATGAGTGCCGTCACCCGTGCCGCCGTTGAAGGCGTGCTTCGCCAGTACACCGACCCCTACCTGAACCAGGACCCGGTCAGCGCCGGCTGCGTGCGCGCCATCGATATCCAGGGCGGGCAGGTCAGCGTGCAGTTGCAGTTGGGTTATGCCGCAGGGCTGTTCAAGAACGGCTGGGCCCAGGTGCTGCAGACCGCCATTGGCAGCCTCGAGGGGGTCACTGGCGCCCAGGTTTCGATCGATTGCGTGGTGGCCGCGCACAAGGCCCAGGCCCAGGTGCCATCCATGGCCAACGTCAAGAACATCATCGCCGTGGCCTCGGGCAAGGGCGGTGTGGGCAAATCGACCACCGCTGCCAACCTGGCCTTGGCCCTCGCACGCGAAGGCGCACGGGTAGGTATTCTCGATGCCGATATCTACGGCCCCAGTCAGGGGGTGATGTTCGGCATCGCCGAGGGCACCCGTCCACAGATTCGCGAGCAGAAGTGGTTTGTGCCGATCAAGGCCCACGGCGTGGAAGTCATGTCCATGGCCTTCCTCACCGACGACAACACGCCGATGGTATGGCGTGGCCCAATGGTGTCTGGCGCGCTGCTGCAACTGGTCACCCAGACCGCCTGGGATGACCTGGATTACCTGGTGATCGATATGCCACCGGGTACCGGTGACATCCAGCTGACCCTGGCACAAAAGGTACCGGTGGTCGGTTCGGTGATCGTCACCACGCCGCAGGACCTGGCGCTGCTGGATGCCAAGAAGGGCGTGGAAATGTTCCGCAAGGTCAACATTCCGGTGCTGGGCGTGGTCGAGAACATGGCCGTGCATATCTGCTCGAATTGCGGCCATGCCGAACACCTGTTCGGTGAGGGTGGCGGCGAGAAGCTGGCCAGCCAGTATGGCGTCGACCTGCTGGCGTCGCTGCCGTTGTCGATGCTGATACGTGAGCAGGCCGACAGCGGCAAGCCCACGGCGATCGCCGAGCCGGAAAGCCAGATTGCCATGGTTTACCAGGAGCTTGCCCGCCAGGTAGGCGCGCGGATCGTGCTGCAGGAAGCTGCGGCGCCGGCAATGCCCAGCATTACCATCAGCGAAGACTGACCTGCCATACCGAGTTTGCCCGCACACAGCGACTGCGCCGTACTTGAAGCCTGTGCAGTCCCTGTGGGAGCGGGCGAGCCCGCGAAGAGGCCAGCGCCTATTTCGAGCAGGCATAAAAAAACCCGCCAGAAGGCGGGTTTTTTTGAAAGCTAGGAAGCTAGATCGACTTAGGCGATCTGAACTTCTTCAGCCTGCATGCCTTTCTGGCCGCGGGTAGCGACGAAAGTAACAGCCTGGCCTTCTTTCAGGGTTTTGAAGCCGTCAGCTTGGATGGCTTTGAAGTGCACGAACAGGTCGTCGCCCGACTGAGGGGTGATGAAGCCGTAGCCTTTCTCATCGTTGAACCACTTAACAACACCGGATTGACGGTTGGACATTTTTCTGTCTCCTTGGACAATTTGATAACGGTCAGGAAAAACCCTGCCCGGGACTGAGCGCAAAGAGAGCAGAAAATTCAGCGATGGGCCGATCAGGATCGTGCATCAAACTAGAGATTCTCGGTGTCACGTGCAGCACAGTGGCAACACCTTACCCCACTTTCCGCAACCTGCCAATGGTCAGAAGACGCTTTAGGCAAATTCGGATCGGCGGCGGCTGCAGCCCCCACCCGGCGCGGGATGAGGGATGGAACTTTAACCTGGGCGCCGGGACCGGTAATATGCGCGTCACGATTTTCACCTCGCAACTCTTCAGGACACCCCGCCATGAGCATCAAATCGGACAAGTGGATTCGCCGCATGGCGCAGGAACACGGCATGATCGAGCCGTTCGTCGAGCGCCAGGTGCGCGGCGAGCAGGACAACCGCGTGATCTCCTTCGGCGTCTCCAGCTATGGTTACGACGTACGCTGCGCCGACGAATTCAAGGTGTTCACCAACATCAACTCGGCCACCGTCGACCCGAAAAATTTCGATGCTGGCAGCTTCGTCGATATCAAGAGCGACGTGTGCATCATCCCGCCAAACTCTTTCGCCCTGGCGCGCACTGTCGAATATTTCCGCATTCCCCGTGACGTGCTGACCATTTGCCTGGGCAAGAGCACCTACGCCCGTTGCGGCATCATCGTCAACGTCACGCCGCTCGAGCCCGAGTGGGAAGGCCACGTGACGTTGGAGTTCTCCAACACCACCACGCTGCCGGCAAAGATCTACGCCAACGAAGGCGTGGCGCAGATGCTGTTCTTGCAGTCCGACGAAGAGTGCGAAGTGTCGTACAAGGACCGTGGCGGCAAATACCAGGGCCAACGCGGCGTCACCCTGCCGCGTACCTGAGCCGACAAGCGCGGGGAATTACCCGCGCCTTTGGCACTCCAACGAAGTAACGCCGGTGTGCATGATGTGCATCGGCTTTCGTCAGGAGCAGCCAATGAAACTCCATCCCGCAATCAGTGCCAAGCTGGCAGGCCTGCAGCCCAATCACGTTGGGTTGTTGCCCTGGTCACTGCTGGCGCACCCGCTGCCCATGCAGGCGGGGGGCGTGCCCCATCAGCCTGACCCCGATACCCCGCAACCGCCGGAACCCGGTGAGACGCCTCCCATGGAGCCGGGTGAGCCGACCTTGCCGGACGAGCCGCCTCCCGCCCCTGTGGCCTGAGCGTCGCTAAAGCGGCCAGACGCGGTCAGCGCCAGCCAGGTACAGCCGGCTGGCGCTGGCGGGGATGATTTCCCACCCCCCGGTGAACTCACCGAATGCAGGTAGCAGGCTGACTTGCTCATCGATCACGAAGCAAGGCAGGCGCAAGCGCTGACGGGCCTTGCCGCGCAGGACGAAGACGGGGTGTACGTGGCCCGCCAGTACCGGGTGTGTGTGGTGGGGCTGTGGCTCGTGCTGCAGGGCAAAGGGCTCCAGAACCCAAGGCTCGTCCACGACCTGAATATCGAGCGAGGCGGGTGGATCGCCGGCGTTGCGATCATGATTGCCGCGTATGAGCACCACTTTCAGATTTTTGTGCCGCTTTCGCCAATCCTCCACCTTGGCCAGCGTTGCCGGGGCGCGGGCCGTGCGGGCATGCAGAAAGTCGCCCAGGATGATCAGTTGTTCGCAGTCATGCTCGGCCAGCAGGCGATCGAGCCTGGCGAGTGTCGCCTCAGTCGTTCCGCGTGGCACCGGTTGATGCAGGGCGCGGTAGCTGGCGGCCTTTCCGATGTGCACGTCGGCCACCAGCAAGGCGCGGCGGGCGGGCCAGTAGATGGCTTTGTCGGCAAGCAGCCAGAGCGCCTGCCCCCGGTGTTCGATGGGTTGGTAATTCATCCCGCGTTCGCCGCTTGTTCCAGTTCCGCCACCATCCGCGCAATGCGGTCTGCCAGCTTCTCGGTGCTCAATGTCTCGCGCATGCCTTCCACCAACAAGGCAAACGCCAGTGGCCCTGGCCGCTTCAACGCCTGCAGGTCCAGTTGCAACTCACTCATTTTCAGCAGTTGCCGATGCAGCCGTTCGATTTCCAGCTCTTCGCTCAATACTTCATCCCGCGCCTGGCCAAGCAGCAAATTCCCCGCGTCATGCTTGCGAAACACCTCATAGAATAGCCCGCTGGAGGCCTGGATTTGCCGCGTGCTCTTCTGCGCGGCGGGATAGCCGCCAAACACCAGCCCGGCAATCTGGGCAATTTCACGAAAGCGCCGCAGTGCCATCTCCCCGGCATTCAGGCTGGCCAGCACATCTTCCAGCAGGTCCGCGGTGCCGAGTGCTTGCGGCAGGTGACTGGCCCAGTCCACCTGGGCAGGGCTGAGGAGTTCGAATCCGTAATCGTTGACGGCAATCGACACCGACAGCGGCTGTGCGCGGCTGACCCGCCAGGCAATCAGATTGGCCAAGCCCAGGTTGGCCATGCGCCCGGCAAAGGGATACAGGAACAGGTGCCAGCCCTGGCGGGATTTGAAGGTCTCGGCCAGCAGTGTGCTTGTGGTGGGCAAGGCTGACCACTGCGCTTGAAGCGCAAGCAGCGGGCGTACTGCGCGCATTTCCGGCCCCTCAAAGCGTTCATGGGCGGCAGCATCGAGCTGCTCGACCAGCGCATCGGCCAGTTCGCTCGAGAGCGGCATGCGCCCGCCGTTCCAGCGCGCTACCGCAGCCTTGCGCGCCGTGCTGCGACGCACATAGGCCGTCATGTTTTCCACGCGTACCAGCTCTAGTACCCGCCCGGCAAACACCAGCGTATCGCCGGGGCGCAGGCGGGCGATGAACGCTTCTTCAACACTGCCCAGCGTTTTCCCGCCGCCGCCCTTGCTCCAGTATTTCAGTTGCAGGTTGGCATCGCTGACGATGGTGCCGATGCCCATGCGGTGGCGCCGCGCCAGGCGTTCGCTGGTAACCCGGTAAACTCCGTCGGCCTGGCGCTCGACACGCTGGTAGTCCGGGTAGGCGGTCAATGAGCTGCCGCCGTGGCAGACGAAGTCCAGCGCCCATTGCCATTGGCTGTCGCGCAACTGGCGAAAAGCCCAGGTGCTGCGCACTTCGGCGAGCAGTTGCTCCGGGCGAAAACCGCTGCCCAAGGCCATGCTGACCAGATGCTGTACCAGCACGTCCATGCACAGGCGCGGTGAAAAGCGGGCTTCGATGTGGCCGGCTAACAGCGCCTGCCGGGCCGCCGCCGCTTCCACCAGTTCCAGGCTATGGGTGGGCACCAGGGTGACCCTGGAGCGCCGCCCAGGCGCGTGTCCTGAGCGACCCGCCCGCTGCATCAGGCGGGCGATGCCCTTGGCCGAGCCGATTTGCAGCACCCGTTCCACGGGCAGAAAGTCCACGCCCAGGTCCAGGCTGGACGTGCAGATCACCGCCTTGAGGCTGCCTTGCTTGAGGCTGCGCTCGACCCAGTCGCGGGTATCGCGGGCCAGCGAGGCGTGGTGCAGGGCGATCAGCCCGGCCCAGTCCGGGCGGGCATCAAGCAGGGCCTGATACCAGATTTCTGCCTGGGCGCGGGTGTTGGTGAACACCAGGCTACTGGCACTGGCATCGATCTCGTGACAGACCTGGTCGAGCATCTTCAGGCCCATGTGTCCAGCCCAAGGGAAGCGCTCGATCGCTTTTGGCAGCAGGGTGTCGACTTGCAGTGCCTTGTCTTGCCGGCCTTGCACCAGCAGGCCGCCCTGGGGCAGCAAGACATCCCGTGCGTGTTGCAGGTTGCCGAGGGTTGCCGACAAGCCCCAGGTCGGTAGGCCCGGGTGCCAATGCCGCAGGCGCGCCAAGGCCAGCTGCAGTTGTACCCCGCGCTTGTTGCCAAGCAGCTCGTGCCATTCATCCACCACCACCAGTTGCAGCGTGGCGAAATCCTCACGTGCCTTTGCCCGGGTCAGCAGCAGGGTCAGGCTTTCGGGGGTGGTGATCAGCACACTGGGTAGCCGCCGGGCCTGTCGGGCGCGCTCGGCACTGTTGGTGTCGCCGCTGCGCACCCCTACGCTCCAAGGCAGCTGGAGCTCATCAAGCGGCGCTTGCAACGCACGTGCAGTGTCGGCGGCCAGGGCACGCATGGGCGTCACCCACAGCACCTGTATGGGGGCCAAGTGGCGGCCCTGGGGCCTGGGCTTGAACGCACGCAGCGCCGCGAGCCAGACCGCGTAGGTCTTGCCGGCACCGGTACTGGCATGCAGCAAACCGGATTCGCCCCGTTCGACGGCAGCCCATACGCGCCGCTGGAAGGCGAAGGGCTTCCAGCCGCGCTTGGCAAACCAGGCATTGGCGAGGTCGGTAGCAGCAGGCATGAGGGCAGGCGGTCCTTCGAAGGCTGTGCTTCTACAGACCACTTGCCGGCTGCAATGGTTTTACCGGATCAATTGGCCAACAGGTAGCCGCTGCGGCATACCTGTTCGCCGGCCACATGGGCGATGACCATGCCAGCGGTGGCCATGCGCCGGACGCTACGCGCATACAGCAGCCCCGGCTGGCTGTTGCGCAGGGGGGTGACTCGGTCACTGAGTGGGTCGATGACTTCGGCGATCAGTTGGCCGGCCTCCAGGTGCTGGCCCGGTTTGGCGTGGTAAACCAGCAACCCGCCCAGTGGCGTTGCCACAGGTTCCACCGCAGCCAACGGGGTGGCGTGGCGTAACAGCGCGGGCAGGGGGGCGCTGGTGCCTTCGATGACACCTGCGTGGGTCAGGAAGTCGAGGATCGCCTGGCAGTCCTTGCTGGCCAGATCATGGCTGACATCCGCCTGGCCACGCAGCTCCACGGTGACCGAGCAGCAGCCCAGCGGGATCGGGAAGCGTTTGCCGAAACGTTGCTGCAATTGCCACCAGACCAGGCTGAAACATTCATCGAACGACTGCCCGCCCGAGTCGGTTGCCAGCAGGCTGGCCTGGACGCCCAGGTAACGGGCCAAGGGTTCGATCTGGGGCCAGGCATCGGGTGTGGTGTACAGGTGCTCGACTGCTTCGAAGTCGCAGTGCAGGTCCAGCACCATATCGGCATCGCAGGCCAGGCGCTGCAGTATCAGGCGCTGGGCTTGCAGGGGTGTGCGGACCGGGTGTGCGTCCAGGCCGCGGCGCAGGTATTCGCGGATCAGTGCAAGGTTGTGCGTCGGGTCCTGGGTAAGGTGTTCTTCGATCTGGTCGCCGATGCTGTCCGACAGGTCGACGAAGTTGCGATTGAAGTTCTCGCCGCTTTGCAGTTCAAAACGCCCCAATGGTGCATCCAGCAGCACTTGCTCCAAACCCACCGGGTTGGCCACCGGCACCAGTATGATCTCGCGCTGCAGTCGGCCTTGCTGTTCCAGCTCGGCCAGGCGGCGCTTGAGGTGCCAGGCTACCAGCATGCCCGGCAGCTCGTCGGCGTGCAGTGAGGCCTGGATATAGACTTTGCCTCCACTGCGGGGGCCGAAGTGGAAGCTGTGCAGTTGGCGGGTGATCCCCGGTACGGGGGAGAGCAGGTCGTGGGTTGAATGGTGCATGTTGGTCCTGGCTGCGTGGCGAAAACGGTCTGCGACACGGGTCGGCTCAAAAATAGAAGCATAGTTTCAGCGAATGCGCCTCATCCTGCAGCAGTCGGGCATCGCAAACTTTTTCAGGCCAGTAGTGCCTGCAAGGTGGCCAGGTCATCTGCTTCTTCCACCGGCTTGTCCAGCCGCCAGCGCAGCATGCGCGGAAAGCGCACGGCAATACCGCTTTTGTGGCGCCGGGACAGGGCGATGCCTTCGAAGCCCAGCTCGAACACCAACGTTGGAGTGACACTGCGCACCGGGCCGAACGTTTCCACCGTGGTCTTGCGGATGATGGCGTCGACCTTGCGCATTTCTTCGTCGCTGAGCCCTGAATAGGCCTTGGCAAAGGGCACCAACGCCCGACCAGGGGTACCTGCCGGTGCATCCCATACGGCAAAGGTGTAGTCGCTGTACAGACTGGCCCTGCGGCCGTGGCCGCGTTGGGCATAGATCAGCACCGCATCGACGCTGAAAGGGTCGATCTTCCACTTCCACCAGATGCCCATGTCCTTGGTGCGCCCCACACCGTACAGGGCCTCGCGTTGCTTCAGCATCAGCCCTTCCACGCCCAGGCTGCGTGACTGTTCGCGCTGGCGGGCGAGGTCGGCCCAGTCCGGGCCTTGCAGCAGAGGCGACAACAGCACGGGGGCAAGTGGATGTTCATCCACCAGGTGTTCCAGCTGGCTTCGGCGTTCGTGCTGCGGTCGGCTGCGCCAGTCCTCGCCCTGCCACTCCAGCAGGTCGTAGGCCTGCAGCACCACCGGCGCATCGTTCAGCAGTTTTTTGCCCAGCGTTTTGCGACCGATGCGCTGTTGCAGCAAGGCGAAAGGCTGCACGGCCAGTTCCGTTTCGGTTTCACCGGGTTTCCAGACCAGGATCTCGCCATCGAGCACCACGCCATCGGGCAACGTCTGTGCCAGGCCATGCAGTTCGGGGAAGCGCTCGGTAACCAGTTCTTCGCCGCGTGACCAAACCCACAGCTGGCCATCGCGCTTCACCACTTGCGCCCGAATGCCATCCCACTTCCATTCGATTTGCCAATCGCTTGGTGGTCCGAGCAGGGTATCGAACTGATCGCTGGACACTTGCAGCGGATGAGCCAGGAAGAATGGGTAGGGCTGGCCGCCACGCTGGTTATGTTCATCGGCGGACTCTGGGGCGATCAGCCTCTGGTAACTGGCTGCAGTCGGGCGATGGCCTATATCGGTGTAGCCGACCAGGCGCTGGGCCACGCGTTTGGCGTCCAGCCCGGCCAGTTGCGCCAGGGCGCGGGTGACCAACAGCTTTGACACGCCCACGCGAAAGCTGCCAGTGATCAGCTTCAGGCATAGCATCAGGCTGGCACGGTCCAACCGGGCCCAGAGCGGCGGCAGGCGCTGGCGGACTTGCTCAGGCGTCAGCCCGCGCAGGGGTAGCAAGTGCTGTTCCACCCAGGTGGCCAGGCCTTCCTCGTTGCCATCGGCGTGCAGCGGCAGCAGCAGCGAAATGGTCTCGGCCAGGTCGCCCACGGCCTGATAGCTTTCTTCGAAAAGCCAGTCCGGCAGGCCAGCCAGCGTCGTCGCCAGTTCGCGTAGAAGGCGGGTGGGCACCAGCTGGCGTGGGCGCCCGCCGGCCAGGAAATACACCGCCCAGGCAGCATCTTCGGCGGGCGCCATGTCGAAGTAGTCGCGCAGTGCCTCGAGCTTGGCATTGCTGGAGGTGGTCGCGTCCAGGCGCAGGAACAGCGTAGCGAAGGCTTTCATGGCGAGGGGGCGGTGTTGGGCACATCGTCTTCGTCGCCATACTCGGTGACGAAGGCGCGGGCATCCAGGCCTTGTTCGGTGAGGTAGCGCACCAGTACCTCGACCGAGCCGTGAGTGACCATCACCCGTTGGGCACCGGTCTGGCCAATGGCCCAGAGCAGGCCAGGCCAGTCGGCGTGGTCGGACAGCACAAAGCCCCGGTCCACGCCGCGCCGCCGGCGGGCGCCGCGTAGCAGCATCCAGCCGCTGGCGAAGGCATCACTGTAATCGCCAAAACGGCGCATCCAGCTACTGCCACCGGCTGACGGGGGCGCCAGGACCAGTGCCTGGCGCAGCAGTGGATCGTTGCGCGGAATATCGCCTGCGTAGCGGGTTTCCGGCAGACGGATGCCGGCATCCCGGTACACCCGGTTGAGCGGCTCCATGGCGCCATGCACGAGGATCGGGCCGATGCTGGCATCCAGCCCATGCAGAATCCGCTGGGCCTTTCCGAAGGCATAGCAGAACAGCACGCTGGCCTTGCCCTGTTCACTGTTGGCCCGCCACCAGGCATTGATGCTGGCGAAGATCTCGCTTTGGCTTGGCCAGCGGTAGATCGGCAGGCCGAAGGTAGACTCGGTGATGAAGGTGTGGCACGCCACCGGTTCGAAGGGCGTACAGGTGCCATCGGGTTCTACCTTGTAGTCACCGGATGCAACCCAGACTTCACCTCGATACTCCAGGCGCACCTGTGCCGAACCCAGCACGTGCCCGGCCGGGTGCAGGCTCAACGTCACGCCGTGGTGCAGCAGGCGCTCACTGTAGGGCAGGGTCTGCAGATTGATGTCCTGGCCCAGGCGGCTGCGCAGAATGCCGGCACCGGGGCTGGCGGTCAGATAATGGCCATTGCCGGTGCGTGCGTGGTCGCCGTGGCCATGGGTAATGACAGCCCGCTCCACGGGCCGCCAGGGGTCGATGTAGAAATCTCCGGGCGGGCAGTACAGGCCTTCGGGGCGGGCGATGACGAGGTCCATGGCACGGGCACTGGTTCTGGGGTTACCCGTTAAGAGGCATGGTGCTGGACGTTAGTTCGGATGGATTTGGGAGGGAGCTGCTGAAAAACTTCATCAAGCCCCCTCATGCGCCCCTGAAGAATGCCGTTACCGCCCCGGCACCAATGTAAGCCGCTGGTTGCCATACGCCCTGCCGAAGTTCTGCTGTTGCAGTGGCAGGCTCATGAAGCGCCCTTTGAACCAGGCATCCAACCCATCGCGGTAATGCGCGCTGGCCGGGTTGCCGGACTGGCCGCTGCTGGTCAGTATCTGCAACGGTTCGGCCTGGCCGAAGTCGACGATCATCCGTGCCGAGGCTGGCAGATGCGTGTCGAAGTCGCTGCCCCAGGCGAATGGTGTGAGGGCCAGGGTAGTGAAGTCGCCGCCTGCGGCAAGCGGCGAACGGCTGATCGCATCACCCAGGCCATGGTAGGCCGGTGCCGGCCAGCGGTACTGGTGCAGCTTGCCCCACTGCCAGGTGCGTCGGTCGGCCCCCAGCTGTGCGATACCGGCCTCCATTGCGCCCGCCAGGCTGCGGGCGAGGATGGCGGGCTTGTCTTCTTTTTGTGGCGTGTTGCGGTCATCCCAGAAGGGGCTGTCATCGCGGCCCAGCAGATGATCGGCCTGCGCCGAGAATGACAAACGTGCATTGCCGACGAATGCCTGCCAGGCCGGGCCAGACTCCGGGCCCAGGTCATCGAGGAAAGTCTGTCGAGCGACCTCCTGCAGGAACAACTCGTAAAGCGCGGCATCGGCCGACACCGGGCTCAGGCGGCCATCGAAGGCCTTGAGCCGGGCCAGCGTGTCGCGGGCCTTGTCGCGCTGCCCGGCGGGGAGGGCGTCGATTGCCTGCTTCAGTGGCTGGGCCATGCCGGGTGCGTCGAACATCTGCTTGAGCTTGTTGGCCAGCAAGGTCACCTGGTCGTTCTGCAGGGCCATCAGGCTGCGACTGTCGTGGCGACCGTTGCCGGCCAGCTGTGCCAGTCGTTCGGCACGCTCGGGGTAGTACCAGGTGCTGGACAGCTGCATGCCATAGCCGCGCGGCAGGCTGCGCTGGTTGGCATGGCCGATCCAGCCCGCGGGTGGGTCCTGGTCGTACGGGTGCAGCATCGGGTCGGCATAGCCGTCCCAGTCGTAACGCCCGTCCCAGCCCGGCGAGGGCAGCAGGCCCTGGCCTTCGCGGCGATTGGGGTAGCGGCCACTGACTTGCCAGCCGATGTGCTCAGGCTCGGCAAAAACGAAGTTGACGGCAGCAGCCGTCACTTCACGTGTGCTGTCGAAGGCCCGCTCCACGTTCTTGGCCCGCGTCAGGTCGAACAGGGCATCCAGGCTGCGATCACCTTTGAACTGGGGCAGGTTCAGCGCAAGGCCCAGGCTGGCGTTTTCTGGCTGGGCCAGCAGGGTGCCGTGGCGGGTGTCGTACATCACTTCGCGCACGGGGCGTTGGCCACGTACAAAGTAGGTTTCGCTGCGGGCGCGGGCCGGCAGCCATTTACCATCGGCCAGGTAGCTCAGCTGACTGCCTTGGCGGCGCAGCTGCTCGAGGAACAGGTCCTGATTGTCGGCCATGACCGCGCTGCTGCTCCAGGCCAGCTTGCCATTGTAGCCGGCCAGCACAATTGGCAGCCCCGGCAAGGACAGGCCGGCAACCTGGTACTTGCTGGTATTGATTTGTACCGGGCTCAAGGCCCAGGCGGCGCGGCTGTCGCTGGCCAGCAGGCTCTTGCCGCTGCGGCTGCGCTGCGGACCCAGGGCCAGGTTGGCCGACCCCGGGCTACCGAGCAGGTCGAGGTCGGCCAGCTTCTGGCTGGCAGCCGCCAGGGCTGGCAGCCCCGGCAACTGGCTGGCCAGGTTCAGGCCCTTGAGCTTGTCCACTTCCATTTCGGCCAACGGCTCGTCCGGGGCCCCGGGCAGCAACCAGGCCAGCTTGTCGCTACCGGCTTTCTGCGCCAGGGTCAGGGCGCTGAGTTCCTCTTGCAGGTTGACCGACTGACTGAACGCGTACAGGCAGAAGATCAGCGCCGAGTCTTCAGGCTTCCAGTATTCGGGGCGATAGCCACTACTGGCCAGGCCTGCTGGCAGCTTGTCGCGGTAGCGGAACAGGTAGGCGTTGACCCCGCGCGCGTACACTTCGAAGAAGCGCTTGAGCCGTGGCGATGCGTCGGCGTATTGCTGGGCGGCACTCTGCTTGAGGTTGGCGGCGCGCATGAGGCGGTCGATATCCAGCGCCTCGCTGCCGGCCAGTTCGGCCAGGCGGCCCTGGGCGAGCAGGCGCATGGCGACCATCTGTTCGATGCGGTCGCCGGCGTGCACATAGCCCAGGCTGAACAGCGCATCATGGAAGCTGCTGCTTTCGATCAGCGGCGCGCCCATGGCATTGCGCCGTACCGAAACATTCTGTGCCAGGCCTTTGAGCGGCTGCACGCCGCTGGTCGGTGGCACGCTGTCCTGATAGCCGCCCGTCTGGCAGCCGGCCAGCCCGAGCATGCCGAGCAGGGTGGCAGCGGTTGCGAACCGCAGGCGGAAGGGAGGAAAGGCGGGGGCGGCCATGGCAAGGGCTCCTGCAAGGCGAGGCTGGTTTGGAAAGGCGCTAAGGTAGTAAGCGCGCAGGCGCCGTGCAAGGTCCCAGGTCGGTTTATTTGATTGCGCCGGGTCAAACCTCGAAGTGCTCGGCCAAGGCGTCGGAAAAATGCGTGCAATTGATGCGCGTGTAGCGTTGGTAGTCACGGCTCACCGCGAATGCAGAGCCGGGCATCAGCAGGATCTTGTGTTGCTCCAGTTTACGCACGAAAGGTTGCAGGTCGGGCAGGTCCGGGTGGTATACCCAGAGGAACATACCCCCTTGCGGTGCAATGTCGAACTGCCAGCCGCGCTCGAGCAGCAAGCGTTGGGTTTGCACTTGCTGGCGGATCAGGCGCTGCTGCACGTCTTTCATGTGCCGGGCATACGTGCCATCCGACAATATGGTGTTGACGAAGCGTTCGCAAAACGCGGGGACAGCGACGCAGGTCAGCAGTTTAAGGCGTGTGAGCGGCTCGATCAGGTCTTGCGAGCAGGCAATGAACCCCACGCGCAGCGAGGCCGACAGGCATTTGGAGAAGCTGCCGATGTAGATAACCCGGTCAAGGTTGTCCAGCTCGGCAAAGGTCTGGCGCACAGCAGGGCTGAAGTCCCCATAAACGTCGTCCTCGACCACGAAGAACTCGTGCTCCACCGCCAGGCGCAGGACGCTGAAGGCGTTGTGCGGGCTGATGTTGCTGCCGGTCGGGTTGTGGAAGGTGCTGTTGCAGAAAAACGCCTTGACCTTGTGCCTGGCCAGGTGGCTTCTCATTTCTTCCACGTCCGGCCCGTCCTGGGTCCGCCGAATGCCGACGACGTGTCCGCCAGCCAGTTGGATCAGCTTGATCAGGTTGCCGTTGCCCGGCTCGTCGACGAACACGTGGTCGCCCGGTTTGATCAGCAACCGTGCAACCAGGTCCAGGCCTTGCGTGGCCCCCAGTGTGGTCAGCAATTGGTTGGGGCGGACTTCGACACGGGTTAGCCGTTTCATGTGCACGCACAGCTGTTTGCGCATGGGCAGGTATCCCTGGATGTCGCCGTACTCTGCCAGCGAGCTCTGCTCCAGCCGCGCCGTGCGACGAATCGCCTTGGCCAGCAGTTCGGTGTCGCGCCACGCTGGGGGCAGCCAGCCGCTGCCCAGCTTGGTGAAGTGCTGGCCGCCCTGCAGCAGCCGGAACAGCGGGTCGCCGGCCATGCATTCGGGTTCGTGGATCACGCTGGTTTGCCGGGCGCGGTTTGCCACGAAGTAGCCTCGCCCGGGTGATGCCGTCAACACACCTTCGCTGACCAGCTGGGCGTAGGCCGACACGACGTCGTGGTAACTGAAGTCCACTGCAGCGGTCAGCTTGCGGATGGAGGGCATGCGTTGCCCGGGCAACCACTCGCCTGCATCCAGGCGTTGTTTCAAAAGGTGATGAAGGCTGCAGGGGATCATGGCAGGTCCGAAACCGTTAGAAAAAAAATCCTAACAGTTAACGGAAATGCTTGTCGACTGTTCGTTTGCAAATGGCCAGCACATGCCAATATCCCTGTGTCGGAACTTTCGGCTGCCAACAAAGGCGGCACTTTTAGCGTCTGTGCAGACCAGACAACTGGATATCAAGCCCATGCACCCAATGGACATGCAATCAGCCGTCATTGCCAGGCTTCCTGTCCCTGACGAACTGGAGTCATTCAAAGTTGTAAAGAATCTTGTGACCTCGGCTTTATTGGAGTGTTGTTCAATCGTCGAGTTCGAAGCACTGAAAGAAACACCGATCATAGAAACTGTGACTGAACAGGCACATGCCGATTTACAGGCATTTGCCATGAAAGATCCGGCTGCCGGCCGCGACCTGGTATTCATTGCAAAAACCTACACCTCTTATTCTGCGGTTTTGCATTATCGGCTTGCCCATTGGATTTACAACAATAGCGCCGCGACCTACGGCGCCGGCGGTCAATGCCTGGCCGCCATGATCTCCAGGCGCGGAAAAATGCTTTCGGGGGCGGAGATCCATTTCCGCAGCCGCATTGGTGCGCGCTTCATCATCGATCACGGCATGGGCACCGTCATTGGTGAAACGTCGACCATTGGTGACGATTGCTACGTGCTTGGCGGCGTAACCCTGGGCGCCCGCGGTATCAGTGACAACCCCTCGAGCCCCAGGCATCCGACGTTGGGTAACCGGGTGCAGATCGGCGCTTTCGCCAGTGTGCTGGGCGCAATTCATGTCGGTGACGGTGCGTTTATCGGGCCGGGCTGCATTGTTACCAAAGACGTCCCGGCCGCTGCCCGGGTACAGGTTAAAACATCATTGCAGGTGGTATTGGAATCATGAACGCTCTGAACTATGAAGTTTTAAGAAATACCGAGAAACTGTATTACAAAGACCAGTATTTGGCGGGCGCGAATACGCAAGTAGCGCGGGTGCACAGTGACGGCATCGAGTTGCTGAGTACGGTGGCCTATCCAGAAGGGGGCGGCCAGGAAGCGGACTTCGGCACCATTGAATTACCGGTGGGTACCGTGCGATTCGTCTGGGTTAAAAAACTCTACGGTAGCCCTATTCGCCTGGAAGGTTTCAAAGGTGGAAAACTGGGCGGCATCATTATTCACAGCCTGCACCCTGATGATTTGCACTTGTTGGATGAAGTCACCGTAGGCATGCCGGCCCGCGTCACTATCGATATCGAACGGCGCGAACGGCTGACGTTGTCTCACAGTGCCAGCCACTTTCTGTATGCCGCCGCCATCGGGCTGCGTGAAGAATTGAAGCAATGGACTATCGGCTGCCATATCAAGGAGGACACGGCACGTTTCGACTTCCTGGTCGAGGACGCGTTCACGGCTGAAGACGTACTTGAAATAGAACGACGGGCGAATGAACTGATCGGCTGCGATGCGCCCATCGAGCACTACGCGGTTCAAGGCCTGGAAGACGCGCGTTTGTGGACCTACAACGGCATCGAAATCCCGTGCGGTGGCACGCACCTCGATTCACCTCGGCGCATCGGGCGCCTTGGCGTCAAGCGCAAACGCCTGGGTAAAGGCAAGGAACGGCTGATCTGCGTGTTCCCCGAGGCCGAAATCGACCTGTCCACTTATCACGAGCACGCATTATGAACAGCACGTTACCGCGGCGCACGTACCTGTACTTCACGGCACAGTCGATCAACCTCACGACTGCCGTGATGTCGGTGACGATGGCGGCCATTGTCGGGGCTGCGCTGGCGCCTGATGCCGCATGGTCCACGGTGCCGTACGGATTCCAGTTTCTGTGCCTGATGCTGGCAACTTATCCGGTCTCCAGGCTGATGAGCCGTATCGGCCGTAAAAAGGCGTTCATGCTGGGCGCGATTCCCCTGGCGCTGTCTGGCGTCAGCGGCTTTCTGGCGGTGGAGCACCAGCATTTTCCAACGCTGGTCCTCAGCCACTCTGCATTGGGTGTGTACATCGCGTTCGCCAACTTCAACCGGTTCGCGGCAACCGACAATCTTTCCCAGGCCTTGAAGCCCAAGGCGCTTTCGCTGGTCGTGGCGGGCGGGGTCATCGCGGCTGTCGTCGGGCCGACGCTTACCGAGTGGTTGCGTGACGTGGGTGGCTACCCACTGTTTTCGCTGTGTTATGCCGCGTTTGTCGGCCTGGCGTTGCTTTCATTGTTGATTGCGCTTTGCCTGCCCAACGATGCCGGTATGGCCAGCGCGGTCAACAGCGCAGCAAAGCCGGCCAGTGTCCGTGCCGAGCCGGCAGGCCCGAGCGTGGTTGTGGCAATGGCTGTCGCTGCCCTGGGCTACGGGATCATGAACCTGCTGATGATCCAGGCCTCGATGCACATGAAACACATGCACGAGGACTTCACTGACGTCCGCCTGGCGATCCAGTGGCATGTGATTGCCATGTTTGCCCCGTCGTTCTTCACCGGCGCCATCATCCAGCGGCTGGGTATCAAGACCACCATTTGCGCGGGCCTGGCCCTGTTGATCGGTTGCTCGGCGATGAATATCTGGTCGCACAGCTACGCCATGATGACCCTGGCACTGATTGCCCTCGGGCTGGGCTGGAACCTCACTTACGTAGGCGGAGGTGCCTTGCTGGCCCAGTCACTGCAGAACAGCCCGGCAGCGATGCAGATGCAGGGCAAGAACGACTTGGCCATTGCCATTTTTGCCACCCTCGGCGCATTCAGCCCTTCGCTGTTGCTCAGCTCGGTCGGCTGGGACGGTACCAACGCCATCTGCATGGTCCTCTGCCTGGGGCTGCTGGTTGCCACTGCCGGCCTGCTGCAGAACAAGGTCGGCCTGCAAACTTCAATGGAAGGTAGCCGCAAATGAGCGAGCTCATCAGTGTCAGCGATCGTATCTACACCAAGCTGGAAATGAACAACCCGGGCGGTAGCCACAAATATCGGGCGGCGCGGCGGATCGTCGAACATGCCGTGCGCAAGGGTGAGATCATGCCCGGGGTGACGACCGTCATCGAAAAAACCGGTGGCAGCTTCGGCTTTGGCTTGCTGGCGGCCTGCCACAAGTACCAGGTCGCCGTAGAGCTGGCGGTGGGGCTGAGCTTCAGCCAGACCAAGCGGGATCTGCTGGAGTGTTTCGGTGCCCGACTGATCGGCAAGGAAATGCTGATGGCCGGTGCCACACCCAAGGACGTGGTGATGCATCACCTGGATAACCAGGCCGCGCTGGGCAAGTCATACTTCTACACCGACCAGTTCAACAACCCGGTGGGCATCGAAGCCCATCGTTATCAGACCGCCAGTGAACTGGCCGTGCAACTGACCAACGCCGGGGCAGGGCGGCAGATCCTGTTCGTGGGCTGTGCGGGTACTGGCGCCAGTTTCACGGGTATCACCCTGGGGCTGAAGGACCATGGCTTCGACGTGTCGACGGTACTGGTCGATCCCAATGGCTGCGATTCGAGGGCTGGCGTGTTCGCCGACCATCGTTTTGAAGGCATGGCCGTGGGCGTTTGCCCGCCGTTCATGGACTGGTCGCTGGTGGACGAGCGGGCCCAGGTGCAACATGCAGAAATGCTGGCCGCACAGCGCTGGTTCTACATGCAGAGTGGCATTTTCGTCGGTAATACAGCCGCTGCCTGCCTGGCGGTTGCCCAGCGCATGGCCCAGCACCCGCGGTATGTCGAGACCACCCTGGTGACCATCGCCTATGATGCCGGCCTCTGGTACCAGGACCTGTTGGGGGCAAACCGGCGAAAGGCCGCGTAGCCACCTGTGTCAGGCTCATGATCCAGAGGCTGGCACGGAAACTGTGGGAGCGGGCGAGCCCGCGAAGCAGGCGACGCGGTGGATGGCACGGGCTTCGCCCGTGTTCGCGGGCGCGCCCGCTCCCACAGTGTTCGAGCCATCTCTCAGATTTTTATCGCGTCAGTCGATCAGGCGCCGTGGCACTTCTTGTACTTCTTCTCGCTACCGCACGGGCACGGGTCATTACGGCCAACGTCCTTCAGGGCGTTGCGTACCGGCTCCTGGTGGCCGTGGTTGCAGTGCGGGCCGTGTACATGGCCGTGGTCGTGGTGGTGATCATGGTCATGGTTGCAGTCAGGGCCATGAACGTGGGGTTGTTGGGACATTGCAGGGTTACTCCGGTATGTAATCGTCGGGGATTATCTCACCACTGCGCGAGATGTGCAGGTCCCGATGGATGAGCAACCCGGTCGCCAGTTCGCCCTGCAGGGAGTAACGCAGCGGCTGCTTGCTTCTGAGCAGCTTGGCCAGTGGCTTCAGGTGCTGCCACAGGTTGGTTCGTGCGGTGATCTTGAAAGTGCGCCGTGCATGCCCGCCCACGCTGCGCCATACGCTGGCTTCATCCTGCACCAGTAGCAGGTCATTGAGGCGTATTGCATACGACACGTTGCGAATGAACAGGCGGCTGTCATTGGGGTTGTCGACCCGCAGGTGCAACACGAACTCCTGTTCCAGCAACCTGGCCTTGACCGTTTCGACCTCGACCAGATGCACTTCGGGCTCGCGCCAGTCCTCGCCCCAACTGGCACAGCCCGTCAGCCATGCCAGCAGCGCACCGAGCAGTAGCAGACGGGTGCGCTTGATCATGTTCAGCTCCCTACGTAGCTGGCGCAGCATTTCTTGAATTTGTGCCCGCTGGCGCAGGGGCAGGGGTCGTTGCGCCCGGCCTTCAGCCCGACCGTTGGGTCGATGAAGTACCAGCGACCGGCATGCTGGACGAAGGCCGAGCGTTCGCGGTGCTGATGATCGCCGTCTTGGTCGTGCCAGCGCGCGGTGAAGGTGACGAAGCTGTGCTCGGGTTGGCCGCCCAGCACTTCTGCGCTTTCCACCTCCAGGCCCAGCCAGGTGCTCTGTGCACTCCAGTCGGCCATGGCAGCACGGTCCAGGCCGGCTTGCTGGGCTGGTAGGGTGGTGGCTACCAGGTAGTCGACCAGGCCCAGCACGTAGGCACTGTAGCGTGAGCGCATCAGGGCCTGGGCATCCGGTGCCGGGGTACCGGCATGGTAATGCCCGCAGCAGGCGTCAAGCAGGTTGCCACTGCCACAAGGGCAGACCGAGACACTCATCATCACCACCAGTACTTGCCGAAGTTTTCAGGGTTGGCCCAGAACCTGGCATTGAGCCAGTCCGGGACCTGCTTATAGTCATGTAGATCATAGGTGAACAGGCTCAAAACCTGTTGGTCACGGCAGAATTTCTCGCTGGCCGACATGGCCAGGGCGAAAAAGTCGGTGTCCTGCCAGCCGCAGGCAGCCAGGTCGGCCAGCACTGCAACCCGGCTGGCATTGAGGTTGCGAATACCGCCGAGCAGCTCCAGGCCGGTGCGCTTGGGCAAGTGTTCCAGGCAGTCCACCAGTACCGCCAGGTCAAAGCGCTTGGCGGCCAGTTCGGCCGGCAGCGGGCCAGGGGCGGCGGTGTCGATGGTGACCTGGGGGTGTGCCTGGGCGAAGGCGTCCAGCGCCGGAAAGCGCGTACCTACCAGCAGCAGCCGTTGTGGAGTGAAGCGCTCGAGCAGGGCTGCCAGGGCCTGTTGCGGGGTGCGTTTGGAGAAACCTTCGGTCATTGCCATTCCTCGTTCAAGTCATCCAAGACTAGCGGGCTGCGGCGTGCGGGCAAAGAGGCATGTGACCGTGTCGTAGCTTATTGCTGGCAGGGTTGGAATGCGCGGTCTTTACTCCCAGAGATCGGCCTTATGCCGATTCCCCCTAGGAGAAGCAATGAAATGAGCATAGTACGCACAGCGTTACCCCTGGTACTGCTCACCAGTGTGTTGACTGGTTGTGCAGGTTTGCAAAAAACCGACTGGCCGAAATGTGCCGCCGTCGGGGGTGTAGGCGGCGCCGCCCTGGGCGCCATCGAAAGCTCCAGCTGGGCTGGCTGGGGTGCGTTGCTGGGCGGTGGCCTGGCGGCGGGCTATTGCTGGGCCCATGGCGATGGCGACGAGGATGGCGACGGCGTGCCAGACAGCCGTGACAAGTGCCCTGGCACCCCGCGTGGTGTGCAGGTCGATGCCAACGGATGCCCGCCTGAGCCGGTTGCGGTGGTCGAAGAAGTGGTGGTGCAGAAGGAAGAAGTCATTGTCATCCGCGATGTGCACTTCGAGTTCGATTCTGCGCGCCTGACGGCCAGTGACAAAGAGCGCCTCAATACCATTGCCACGCGCCTGAAGCAGGAAGCGCCCTCTGCCCGCCTTAGCGTCAGCGGCCATACCGACAGCGTCGGTTCCGACAGCTACAACCAGAAACTGTCCGAGCGCCGTGCCCATTCGGTGACCGATTACCTGGTCGAGAGCGGTGTACCGCGCAGCAGCTTCGTTTCGGTGGTCGGCGCGGGTGAAACCCAGCCGGTGGCAGACAACGCCACGGCCGAAGGGCGTGCCATGAACCGTCGTACCGAGATCAAGATCCAGCGGTAAGACGGCGGGCGCCCGTGCCTCGAGCAGTGGCACGGGCGCGTCTTCATGCCGGCCAGCCGTTTGTGGCCAATGACACAGGAGCATTCAGCATGAGTGTGATGTCGAAGGCGGCTTTGCCGCTGTTGGTGGCTGCCAGCCTGCTCACGGGCTGCGCTACGCACAGCGATGGCAGCGCGCCCCTCAATCAAAGGACCTGGCCCATCTGCAGCCTGCTGGGCGGCTTGGTCGGTGGTGGCCTTGGTGCCATCGAGAGTTCTTCCTGGGCCGCCGGTGGTGGCGCCTTGGGCGCCATTGCCGGCGGGCTGATTTGTTACGCCCAGGACGGTGACGAAGATGGTGACGGCATTTTCGACCGGCGCGATCACTGCCCCGAGACCCCGGCCAACACGGCGGTTGACCACATGGGCTGCCCACTGAAACAGTACCCGGCCGCGCCACCTGCCAGTGCACCCGAACCCTCGCCAGAGGTGATCACCCTCGATGACAACGGCGCGGTGATGTTCGCCTTCGACTCCGCCGAACTGACGCCGGCGGCCCAGCAACGCCTGCAAGGCCTCGTGGAGAAGCTCAATTCACCGACGGTGGCCAAGGTTCGTGTGATCGGGCACACCGACAGTGTGGGCTCCGACAGCTACAACCAGGCACTTTCCGAACGCCGCGCCAGCAGCGTTGCCGAGTACCTGATCGGCCAGGGTCTGGAGATGGGCAAGGTCACCAGCCAGGGCCGTGGGGAAAGCGAACCGGTTACCGACAACGAAACCGAGGAGGGCCGCGCGCGCAACCGACGGGTGGAGCTGCACCTCAACTGAGTGTTGCTGGCGCCTGCCTGGGCATTGCCGTTAATGTTGTTCGCACGGTTTGCTCGATCAGGCCACCTCGACATGGCAACCATCTATAGGGGCGTGGTATGAAGTTCATCCTGGGCCTGGGCAAGGTCCTGACGGTCGCTTTCTGGGGGGTGGTGCTGTTCAATCAGCTGATGCCACAACCCTTGCCCTTCAATCTGCTGATCAATGCCGCAGGCATCGTCTTGTTTGGCCTGCACCTGCTTGAAGTGCTGTTCTTCAATCGCAGCCTGCGCGGGCGCAGTCACCGTTGGTTTGACCGTTTGCAAATCCTGTTGACGGGAATCTTCCATGTCATGTCCATTCCTCGTCCGCGGGAGGCGCCGCGGGTGAACTGATCTTGCAGCGTCTCTCGCTGCGATCCCTTGCAGGAGCGGGCTTGCCCGCGAACACTGGCAACGCCGGTGCCATCCATCGTGGCACCTGCTTCACTGCTGTTTGCACGCAACGCCTGTCAGATCACCAGTCGCGAACTGGCCACCGCAACGACGGCCAGCCCCAGCAGCAGATTGACCCCCACCATCCGCCGAATGCGCCCCAGTACCGCCGCACCCGTCGGCCAGTCCTCGGCCTGCACCGCTGCCTTCAATTCCGGCAGCAGCAACGCCTGAATGCGCATGAACAAGGCAAACATGGCGATCCCGCCACCGATCATCACGTGCACGTATCTGGGCGCCGTCTCGAAACCGCTGAAGCGCATGTGCAACATGCCGATACCACTTATCGCCAAAATCGCCACCGCCAGCCAGACCCAGCCGAAGAAGCGTCGGAAAACTTCCACCCACAAGCGCAGGCGGGCAGGCCCTTCAAGGGCTGCAACCGTTGCCGGGCGCAGCACCAGCCAGGCGAAGAGCATGCCGCCGACCCATACGAGTGCGGCCAGAACATGCAGGGTGTAGGGCAGGGCAAAGGCGAGCATTCGGATCTCCATGCGGCAGAAAGGGCAATAGCGGGGTATGATAGCCGCCCCATGTGAAACACTGAAAATATATCCAGCCCTTCGGGCGCCTGCAGACCATGATCAG
Source organism: Pseudomonas sp. yb_2 (assembly GCF_043103905.1). Lineage (NCBI taxonomy): Bacteria > Pseudomonadati > Pseudomonadota > Gammaproteobacteria > Pseudomonadales > Pseudomonadaceae > Pseudomonas > Pseudomonas sp. yb_2. The sequence continues at coordinate 34,020 of NZ_JBICKH010000046.1, forward strand.
CAACGAACTCAAAGCCACTATCCAGGGCGCCTATTCGCGTTTTCTCGAAGCCAAGAGCCTCAAGCCGCGCTATGGCCAGCGCCTGATGATCGCCGAAGTGGCCAAGGTGCTTGGCGACATTGCCTGCGACGATGAAGGCCGCCGCGCTGGCGAGCCTGCCGTGGTGGCCGTGGAAGCGGGCACCGGTACCGGCAAGACGGTAGCCTACAGCCTGGCTGCCATCCCGGCGGCCAAGGCCGCCGGCAAACGCCTGGTGATCGCCACGGCCACCGTGGCCCTGCAGGAACAGATCGTCTTCAAGGACCTGCCCGACCTGATGCGCAGCAGCGGCCTCAACTTCAGCTTCGCCCTGGCCAAGGGCCGTGGCCGCTATCTGTGCCTGTCCAAGCTCGACATCCTGTTGCAGGAAGGCCACGCCCAGTCAGCCACGGCCCAGTTGTTCGAGGAAGAAGGCTTCCGCATCGAAGTCGACGAGCGCAGCCAGAAGCTGTTCAACAGCATGATCGAGAAGCTTGCCGGCAACCGCTGGGACGGTGACCGTGACAGCTGGCCAGAGGCCCTGGAAGACCAGGACTGGGCACGGCTGACCACCGACCACAGCCAGTGCACCGGCCGCCACTGCCCCAACTTCCAGCAGTGCGTGTTCTACAAGGCCCGCGAAGGCATGGGCAAGGTCGATGTGATCGTCACCAACCACGACATGGTTCTGGCCGACCTGGCCCTGGGTGGCGGTGCGGTGTTACCTGACCCGCGCGATACCATGTACGTGTTCGACGAAGGCCATCATCTGCCAGACAAGGCGATCGGCCATTTCGCCCATTATTCGCGGCTGCGTTCCACCGCCGACTGGCTGGAGCAGACCGCCAAGAACCTGACCAAATTGCTGGCCCAGCATCCGCTGCCTGGCGACCTGGGCAAGTACATCGAGCAGGTGCCGGAGCTGGCACGAGAAGTACGCACCCAGCAGCAGTTCATGTTCACCCTTTGTGAACAGGTGGCTGACTTCCGTCCCAGCGAGGACACCGAAGGCCGTGAGCGCCCGCGTTACCGTTTCGAGGGTGGGGTGGTGCCGGAGCAGATTCGTGAAGTGGGCATCGAACTGAAAAAGGGCTTTGCCCGCCTCAACGATTTGTTCACCCGCCTGGCTGACCTGCTCAAGGAAGGCATGGACGGCGAGGTCAATATCGGCATCGCCAGCCATCAGGCCGAAGAGTGGTATCCGCTGTTCGGCAGCCTGGTCACCCGTGCCCAGGGCAACTGGGAGCTGTGGACGGCCTTCACCGCCGAAGACCCGGAAGACAGCCCGCCCATGGCGCGCTGGCTGACCTTGGCCGAAAGTGGCGCGCTGTTCGACATCGAAGTCAACGCCAGCCCCATCCTCGCCGCCGATATGCTGCGGCGCAGCCTGTGGAGCGTGGCCCACGGCGCGCTGGTGACCTCGGCGACATTGACCGCGCTGGGCAAGTTCGACCGTTTTCGCATGCGTTCGGGGTTGCCGCGCGACGCAGTCACCTGCGTGGTGCCCAGCCCGTTCGTGCATGGCGATGCCGGCCTGTTGCGGGTCCCCGACCTGCAGGCCGACCCACGCGATGCAGCAGCGCACACCGCGGCGATCATCCGCGAACTGCCGAACATCGTCGAAGATGCCCGTGGCGCGCTGGTGTTGTTCTCGTCACGCAAGCAGATGCAGGATGTGTTTGATGGTCTGGACCGTGACTGGCGCAAGCTGGTGCTCATCCAGGGCAACCTTTCAAAGCAGGAAACCCTGAACAAGCACAAGGCGCGGGTCGACGATGGCCAGCACAGCGTGCTGTTCGGCCTGGCCAGCTTTGCCGAAGGTGTCGACCTGCCGGGTGCGTATTGCGAGCACGTCGTCATCGCCAAGATTCCCTTTGCAGTGCCCGACGACCCGGTCGAAGCTGCGCTGGCCGAGTGGATCGAGGCACGTGGCGGTAACCCGTTCATGGAAATTGCCGTGCCTGACGCCTCGTTGAAGCTGATCCAGGCCTGCGGTCGCCTTCTGCGTACCGAACAGGATCGCGGCGTTATCACCTTGCTTGACCGGCGCCTGGTCACGCAGCGCTACGGCAAGGCTATTCTCAATGCGCTGCCGCCGTTTCGGCGGGAAATTTCCTGATCGCCGGAGCACTTGCGCCGGCGCATTGTCCATTACTCGTCTTGGGCCCATCAGGGTCCTGAAGGAGAGCCTCAGCCTTATGATCCGCCGCACCCTGCCCGCCGTATTCGCCTTGTTGTGCAGTTCGCCCTTGCTGGCCGGGCAGCAAACGCTGTTCAGCTTCGTGCGCCCGGCTTCGGTGGTCAATGTGGCGACGGTGGATGCCGGCATGCCGCAGTACAACGCGGAACAGACGGCCGAGGGCGAGGTGTTGCGGCGTGTGGTGTTCAACCCGGCCCAGCAGCCGACCCTGCGCCTGAGCCCGCAGAGCGGGGTGTGGGACTGGTCCGCCGGGCAGTTCCTGACCTTGCGCCTGCAAAGTGCCATGGATTGGGCATTGACCGTGGATGTCACAGTGCAAGGCAGCGATGGCCGCGTCTTGACCAGCCGTATCGACCTGCCCGCTGGCCCCGCGCAAACCGTGATGGTGCCCCTGACGGCCAGTTCGCCGCTGGACCAGGGCATGCGCGCCGGCCCGCCGATGCCCTGGAACCATGGTGGTCAGCGCCTCCTTTTGACCAGCAGCGCCGGTGCAGTCGACCTCAAGCAGGTGACCTCGGTCAGCCTGAGCATCCCCAGCCCCAAGGTGGCGCAGAGCCTGCTGATCGAGCGTGTCGGTATCCAGGATGACGACCAGGCGTACAGGGCGGCCTACCACGAGCTGATTGATGCTTATGGCCAGTCGACTCGCGGTAACTGGCCCGAGAAGGTATCCAGTGACGAGCAGCTCAAGGCGGCCGATACCCGTGAACAGCAACAGCTCAAGGGCTGGTTGGCAGAGCGCGGCAAGCAGAAACTGGACGCCTACGGTGGTCTGGTGGGTGGGCCGGCCTTTGCAGCCAAGGGTTTCTTTCGCACTGAAAAGCGTGATGGCCGCTGGTACCTGGTAACGCCGGATGGGCACCCGTTCTATTCCCTGGGGGTGAACGCCGTGGCGGCAGACGGCGGGCGTACCTATGTCGCCGGGCGCGAAGGCATGTTCAAGGCCTTGCCCGCTGAGGGCGATGCACTGGCCGCTTTCTATGGCGAAAGCAACAACGACGATGGCAATGCCTCGTCGCAAGGGCGCAATTTCAAGCAGGGGCGCTGGTTCGACTTCTACGCCGCCAACCTGCAGCGTACCTATGGCAAACCCTGCCGGCCCGCAGTGGAGGGCCAGCCAGCCGATTGCGCGCCGCCGGTGCTGGATGCCGACCGCTGGCAGGCGCATGCGCTTGATCGCCTTCAGGCCTGGGGGTTCAACACCGTTGGCAACTGGAGCGAGCCGGCGCTTGGCCAAGCCAGACGCATGCCGTATACCTTGCCGCTGTCGATCGTAGGCGACTACGCCAGCATCAGCACTGGCATGGACTGGTGGGGCCGCATGCCCGACCCGTTCGACCCGCGTTTTGCCATGGCCACCGAGCGTGCCGTGGCCATCGCCGCTCGTGATCACCGTGACGACCCTTGGCTCATCGGCTACTTCGCCGATAACGAACTGGCCTGGGCCGCCCCTGGAAGCGACCCCAAGAGCCGTTATGGCCTGGCCTACGGCACCTTGCGCCTGACCACCGACGTGCCAGCCAAACGCGCATTCCTCAAGCAGTTGCGCGACAAGTATCGCAACCAGGAAGGGTTGTCCAAGGCCTGGGGCATCGAACTGACCGCCTGGGAACTCATGGAAGATCCTGGCTTCGAGGCGCCGTTGCCTGACCCGGAGCACCCGGAAATCGAACGTGACTACCAGCACTTCCAGCGGGTATTTGCCGAGACCTACTTCAAGACCATTTCCGATTCGTTGAAATGGCATGCGCCCAATCACATGCTCCTGGGTGGCCGCTATGCGGTCAGTACACCGGAGGCGGTCAAGGCCTGTGCCGAGTTCTGCGATGTACTGAGCTTCAACTTCTATACCCTCAAGCCGCAGGACGGCTACGACTTTGCCCGCCTGGCAGAGCTGGACAAGCCGGTGCTGGTGTCCGAGTTCCAGTTCGGCTCGCGTGATCGCGGGCCGTTCTGGCCGGGGCCATTGGAGCTGGCGCGGGAAGAGGATCGCGGCCCGGCCTACGCAAACTTCCTCAAGGCCGCCATGGCGCAGCCGATGATCGTTGGCGCGCACTGGTTCCAGTACCTCGACCAACCGGCCAGCGGTCGCCTGCTCGATGGTGAGAACGGCCACCTCGGGCTGGTGGCGATTACCGATATGCCCTATCCAGGGTTTGTCGATGCCGTGCGCAAAAGCAATCTGCAAACCATGAACCAACTGCGTGCCGAGCTGGAAAAACCGGCCCCCTGAGATCAGGCGGATGCAGTCAACCCAGGTGAGAGCGGCCTTGTGTCGCGACCACTTGGCCCAAGCCTGTTTGCAAAACACCCAACTACTGAAACAATGCACACCTTTTTGGATATGGTCGTACGGAGAGCAGCGGGTGCAGATCCAGGGTCACTATGAGCTGAAGTTCGAAGCTGTGCGCGAAGCTTTTGCCGCACTGTTCGATGATCCCCAGGAGCGTGGCGCCGCGCTGTGCATCCAGGTGGGTGGCGAAACCGTCGTTGACCTGTGGGCCGGCAGTGCCGACAAGGACGGCCAGCAGGCCTGGCACAGCGATACCATCGCCAACCTGTTCTCCTGCACCAAGACCTTCGCGGCCGTTACCGCCCTGCAGTTGGTCGGCGAGGGCAAGCTGGCCCTCGATGCCCCGGTGGCCAACTACTGGCCCGAGTTCGCCCAGGCGGGTAAGCAGTCGATCACCTTGCGTCAGCTGCTCAGCCACCGTGCCGGCTTGCCGGCCATTCGTGAGCTGCTGCCGGCTGAAGCCTTGTATGACTGGCAGATCATGGTCGATGCCCTGGCAGCCGAGACTCCGTGGTGGACGCCAGGCACAGAACACGGCTACGCCGCCATCACCTTTGGCTGGCTGATCGGCGAGCTGATTCGCCGTGCCGACGGCCGTGGCCCTGGCGACTCGATCGTGGCCCGCACCGCCCGCCCATTGGGCCTGGATTTCCATGTTGGCCTGGCCGACGAGGAGTTCCACCGCGTGGCGCATATCGCCCGTGGCAAGGGCAATGCTGGAGACAGTGCAGCGCAACGCTTGCTGCAGGTGACCATGCGCGAGCCTGAGGCGCTGTCGACCCGTGCCTTTACCAACCCGCCCGCGATACTGACCAGCACCAACAAACCGGAATGGCGACGCATGCAGCAGCCAGCGGCCAATGGCCATGGCAACGCACGCAGCCTGGCGGGGTTCTATGCCGGGCTGCTGGACGGCAGCCTGCTTGAATCCGAACTGCTCGATGAGCTGACCCGCGAGCATAGCCTTGGCCAGGACCGTACCTTGCTCACCCAGACCCGTTTCGGCCTGGGCTGCATGCTCGACCAGCCCGATGTGGCCAATGCCACCTTTGGTCTCGGCGCCCGCGCCTTTGGCCACCCTGGTGCCGGTGGTTCGGTCGGTTTTGCCGACCCGGAGTACGATGTGGCCTTCGGTTTTGTGGTCAATACCCTCGGCCCTTATGTGCTGATGGACCCACGCGCCCAGAAACTGGTACGCGTCCTTGCCAGTTGCCTTTGATCGGGTAATGCGGGTATTGCCACACCCCTTTGACTATTCTCAATGCCAACGCCTGAAGTTCGTAGGCAAAATATCTTTCTATTTCATGGTGTATCGCTGATGTCTTCACATAAAACCTTAGCACTCGCCCTGTGCCTGACCGCCGTTACCGGCTGCGCCAGTCACTCCCCGGACGGCTCCAAGGAAGGTGGCTCCAGCTGGTGGCCTTTCGGTTCGGACAAGGTTGCCGAGCAGGAAGTGAAGTCAGCCGTCACTGAAAACGTGGCCAAAGCCGATGCCAAATCGGAAAGCTCCAGCCGCTGGTGGTGGCCGTTTGGCGGTGACGACAAGCAAGCCAAGGGGCCGGTGGTACCGAAGATCGATCAGAAGGCCACGCAGGCCTGGCTGGACGAATACGAGCCCAAGCTGCGCGAAGCGATCAAGGACAGCAAGCTGGAGCTGGAGCGTCGTGACAACGTGCTGGCGGTAACCCTGCCGGTGGACAGCTCGTACAATCCTGATCGCCCGAACATGTTGCTGCCCATGTCCCTGGGCCCGATTACCCGCGTTGCCAAGACTGTCGAAGGCGACCCCAAGACTGCCGTGCTGGTACTGGGCCATGCCGACAGCAGCGGCGCCGCCGTTGCCAACCAGAAGCTCAGCCTGGAGCGCGCCGCTTCGGTATCGGCCATCTTCCGCCTCAGCGGCCTGCAGCGTGACCGCCTGACCCTCAAGGGCATGGGTTCGGTGATGCCGCGCGCTGCCAACGACAGCGCCGAGGGCCGCGCCCTGAACCGCCGCGTGGAAATGTTGCTGACCCCGCAAAACACCATGGTCGCGCTGCTGGCCAAATACCAGCAGGCCGCCCCGGCACCCGCCCCGGCCTCGATGGTGGCGGTGCAGGATGCCAAGGCACCCGCTGCCAAGGCCGCTGGTGGCAAACCTGCCGTCAAGGCTGCGGCGAAGAAACCTGTAGCCAAGGCCAAAACGCCTGCGAAGACTGCAGCCAAGAAAAAAGCTGCGCCGGCCAAGCCTGCTGCCAAGAAAGCTGCCGTTGACAAGAAAGTAGCTGCCAACAGCCCTGCGAAGACCAACTGATCGTCAAGGAACCGCAGTAATGACCCAATCCCTGGCCGATATGCGCCGCGACTACACCCGTGATGGCCTGGCCGAAGACCAGGCACCAGGGGAGCCGTTCGCCCTGTTCCACCAGTGGTTCGCCGATGCGGTGAAAACCGAGCAGGTGCCGGTAGAAGCCAACGCCATGACCTTGGCCACCGTGGACGGCGAAGGTCGCCCGCATTGCCGTGTATTGCTGTTGAAGGGGCTCGACGAGCAGGGTTTCACCTTCTTCACTAACTATGACAGCGCCAAGGGCCAGCAACTGCAAGCCAACCCCTTTGCGGCAATGACCTTCTTCTGGCCGGCGCTGGAGCGTCAGGTGCGCATCGAGGGCCGGGTGCAGAAGGTCACGGCGCAGGAGTCGGATGCCTACTACCAGGTACGCCCGTTGGGCAGTCGCCTGGGGGCCTGGGCTTCGCCACAGAGCCGCGTGATTGCCGGGCGTGAAGAGCTGGAGGGCCTGGTAAAGGCCACCGAAGCGCGTTTCTCCGACACCCAGCCGCACTGCCCTGAGCATTGGGGGGGATACCGTTTGTTGCCCGAGCGCATCGAGTTCTGGCAGGGGCGGGCAAGTCGTCTGCATGATCGTTTGAACTATCGGCTGGTGGACGGGCAGTGGCTGCGAGAGCGGCTGGCGCCCTGAGCAACTGGGGCCGCCAAGCGGCCCCAGCCATTGATCAAGCTACCCCGGATAACCTGCCGCCTCGCGCTCCAACCACCCCGCCAGTTGCTTACGCCCCACCTTCTCCTGCCGCGCCTGCGCCAACCTTTCCAGCATGAACGCGCGTTTTTCAGGATCGGCCCCTGCCAGCGACAACGCCAGGTCGCGGTCCATCCAGCGGCGCATGCGCACATACAACCACCAGTGGAAATACAGTCCCGCAACGGTGGTGACCACGACGATGAAGTAATCCATGGCTATTCTTGGTCTCACTTGAAAGGCCTTCGACACAGCCCGGCAGGCTGTACCCCGGCTGAATGAAAACAATTTTATTACGTTTGTACCGTGACAGCCGTCAATGTGCAGCGTCTAATGAGCACCTGACTTATGGAGACTTTACCCATGCGTAAATCCGCTTTGCTGGTGGCGACCTTTACCACCATGTCGCTGCTGCTGGGGGGCTGTGCCTCGAGCCTGACCGGTGACAGCTACTCCCGTGACGAAGCCCGCCGCGTGCAAACCGTGCGTATGGGCACCATCGAATCCCTGCGTCCGGTCAAGATCGAGGGCACCAAGACCCCGATTGGCGGCGGTGCTGGTGCCATCGTGGGCGGTGTAGCCGGCAGCGCCGTGGGCGGTGGCCGTGGCAGCATCGTGGCTGCCGTGATCGGTGCCGTGGCCGGTGGCTTGGCGGGTTCCGCAGCAGAAGAAGGCTTGACCCGTACCCAAGGTGTCGAAATTACCGTTCGTGAAGATGATGGCAGCATGCGCGCCTATGTACAGGCCGTGCAGGAGAACGAAGTCTTCCGCGTTGGCGAGCGCGTGCGCATCATGACAGTTGACGGTACCAGCCGCGTTTCGCACTGACCGTAACGCAGTAAAACAAAACCCCGACATGGCTGCTGCCAGTCGGGGTTTTTTCATGCTTCAGCCAAGTCAGGCAACGCTGGTTTTGCGGCTGGCCATTGCGGTGACGGCGTAGCCGATCACCGCAGCAAAGAACGAACCAGTAAGAATGCCCATGCGGTCCATGCCGGCGTACTCACTGCTACCCGGGGCGAAGGCGAGCGAGCCTACGAACAGGCTCATGGTAAAGCCAATGCCGCAGAGTATCGCCACCCCCAGAATTTGCCCCCAACCAGCGCCCGCAGGCAGCGCGGCCAGGCGCAGCTTGACCGCCACCCAGGTCAGGCCGAAAACCCCCACGGTCTTGCCCAGCAACAGGCCGATCGTGATGCCCATCGGCACGGGGTGGGTGAAGCTGTCTACGGTCATGCCTGCCAGCGAAACGCCGGCATTGGCAAAGGCGAAAATTGGCAGGATGGCATAGGCCACCCAGGGGTGCAGGGCATGTTCCAGCGCCAGCAGCGGCGACGATTCAGCATTGCGTGTACGCAGCGGGATGCAAAAGGCCAGCGCGACACCGGCCAAGGTGGCATGCACGCCACTCTTGAGCACACAAACCCACAGGATCAGGCCAACGATCATGTAGGGGCCAAGCTTGATCACGCCAAGCCGGTTCATCGCCACCAGCACCAGCAGACAGGCCGCAGCCAGCAGCAGCGACACACTCGACAGGGTGCCGGAGTAGAACAGGGCGATGACAATGATCGCACCCAGGTCGTCGATGATCGCCAGGGTCATCAGGAACAACTTCAGTGACACTGGTACGCGCTTGCCGAGCAGGGCCAGGACGCCGAGGGCGAAGGCGATGTCGGTGGCGGTAGGGATCGCCCAGCCTGCCACGGCTGCAGGGTTGTCACGGTTGATGAACCAGTAGATCAGCGCTGGCACCACCATGCCGCCCACGGCTGCGGTGGCAGGCAGAATCACTTGTGAGGGCTTGGACAGGTGACCGTCGACCACCTCGCGTTTGACCTCCAGGCCGATGAGCAGGAAGAACAGGGCCATCAGGCCGTCGTTGATCCACAGTAGCAATGGCTTGGCGATGTTCAGCGCGCCGACCTGGACGGCGACGGGTACCTCGAGCAAGCCGCCGTACAGGTAGGACAGTGGCGAGTTGTTGATGATCAGGGCCAGAACGGCGGCGGCGATCAACAGCAGGCCACTGGCGGCTTCGAGCTGGAAGAAACGGGTAAACAGGCTACGCACGGGCTGTAGGCCCTCCATGAGCAGTTTACGCAGGGTACGGGCGTACACCCTAGCCTGTAGAGATATGCTTTCAAACAAAAGACATATTCGTTTTTGTTATATGTTGTTGCTGACAGGCCTGGGGCAAGCCTAGATGGATTTGGGGAAGGATGGGGGAGGGGAAGTCTGGAGTAGGTGCTGGAATAGTCTGATGCCGGACCGGGCCCTTTCGCGGGTAAACCCGCTCCTACAGGGGACCATTGTTCCGTGTAGGAGCGGGTTTACCCGCGAAGAGGCCCTGTCAGTCGCTAAAGAGTCAGAGGCCGAGCATATCCCGCGCCACTGCCTCGGCGATGCGAATGCCATCCACACCGGCTGACAGGATCCCGCCCGCGTACCCGGCCCCTTCACCCGCCGGGAACAGCCCTTTGATGTTCAGGCTCTGGTAGTCCTCACCCCGGGTAATCCGCAGTGGCGACGAGGTACGCGTCTCGATCCCGGTCAACACCGCATCATGCAGGTTATAGCCCTTGATCTGCCGGTCGAACGCCGGCAGTGCCTCACGGATCGCCTCGATGGCGAAGTCCGGCAGGCTCGGCGCCAGGTCACCCAAGGTCACGCCCGGCTTGTAGGACGGCTCGACACTGCCCAGTGCGGTCGAGGGCCGGCCGGCGACAAAATCACCCACCAGCTGTGCCGGGGCCTGGTAGTTGCTGCCGCCCATTACATAGGCGTGCGCCTCCAGGCGCTCCTGCAGTTCGATACCGGCCAACGGGCCACCCGGGTAGTCGCGCTCGGGGTCGATGCCGACGACGATGCCGGAGTTGGCGTTGCGCTCGTTACGCGAATACTGGCTCATGCCGTTGGTGACGACTCGCCCTGGCTCGCTGGTGGCCGCGACCACGGTGCCACCCGGACACATGCAGAAGCTGTATACCGAGCGGCCATTCTTGGCGTGGTAAACCAGCTTGTAGTCGGCGGCACCCAGTTTTGGGTGGCCGGCATACTTGCCCAGGCGTGCCTTGTCGATCAGCGTTTGCGGGTGCTCGATACGGAAGCCCACCGAGAACGGTTTGGCTTCCATGTAGACACCTTTGGCGTGCAGCATGCGGAAGGTGTCGCGGGCGCTGTGGCCCAGGGCCAATACCACATGGCGCGAGTGCAACTGCTCGCCGCTTTCAAGCACTACACCGGTCAGTTGGCCATCTTCGATCAACAGGTCGGTGACCTTCTCCTGGAAGCGCACTTCGGCCCCCAGGGCGATCATGTCCTGGCGCATCTGTTCGACCATGCCGGTGAGGCGGAAGGTGCCGATGTGCGGCTTGTTGATGTACAGGATTTCGTCTGGCGCACCGGCCTTGACGAATTCTTCCAGCACTTTGCGGCCGTGGTGTTGCGGGTCCTTGATCTGGCTGTACAGCTTGCCGTCCGAGAAGGTACCGGCGCCGCCTTCACCGAACTGCACGTTGGACTCGGGGTTGAGCACGCTCTTGCGCCACAGGCCCCAGGTGTCCTTGGTGCGCTGGCGCACTTCCTTGCCACGTTCGAGGATGATCGGCTTGAAGCCCATTTGTGCCAGCAACAGGCCGGCAAAGATGCCGCACGGGCCGAAACCGACCACGATCGGGCGCTCCTGCAGGCCTGCCGGGGCCTGGCCGACGAACTTGTAGGTGACGTCTGGGGCCGGGCCGATGTTGCGATCATCGGCGAACTTGCTGAGCAGCTCGGCCTCGTTGCTGGCTTCCAGATCGATGGTGTAGATGAACAGCAGCTCGCTGTTCTTCTTGCGCGCATCGTAGCTGCGCTTGAACAGGTTGAAGCTGAGCAGTTGCTCGTCGCGGATGCCCAGGCGCTGGACGATGGCTTCGCGCAGCGCTTCGTCGGGATGGTCCAGGGGCAGCTTCAGTTCGGTGATTCGTAGCATGGCAGGGTCCAGTATCCCGGCCATGGGCGGCCGGCGGCTTTACACAAACCGCCAAGTATAAGCTGTTAGATGCCCCGACTGGCAGGATAAAAGCGCCCGGTGATCAGTTGTCGCGCGCCCCACCGTAGTAACCGCAGCCTTGCAGGGTCTTGCCGTCGATGCGCAATTCGGCGCGCAGATGGTAGATGGCGCCGGTGGCGCTGTCTACACAGCGTTGCGGCGCGGCCCATAGCTCCACGTGCTGGCCGTTGGCTTCGCTGGTCAGGGTCAGGCCACCGCCGGGCACTTCTTCTTCCAGGAATGGCAGGGGCAGGGGGGGCTGGTCGATGCGGTTGAGCACCATGCCTTTGCCGCTGGCCTTGATGTCCCAACCCGGTTCGTGGCCGTTGGCGCGCAGGGTCAGCTGTTTGAAGTTGGGGTCCTCGCAGGCGCGGGTGGAAGGTTCCAGGCGGTACAGATGGCGTACTTCCAGTTGGCCGTCGTTGGTGGCCTGCTTGCTGCCGGTAAGGCGCCCTCGGACATCGGCAAACAGCTTGTCGTTGGCATCCTTGGCCAGGTTGGCGGCCTCTTGCAGGATGCCGGTGGCGGCGACGTCGTTGATCACGAAGGTGCGGTTTTCGCTGCACGGCTTGAACAGCAACTGGCCACCGGCGGCACGCAGTTCGCCCTGCATGCGCGTGGTGCCGATGTTCGGGTCGTTGGGGGCGTCAGCCATGAGCTGGCAACCGCCGAACAGGGGTAGCAGGGTGGTCAGCAGCAGGGTAGGGGTTAGGCGCATGGGCGAACTCCGGGGAATCTTTGCCAAAGAGCTGGCCACGTTACTGAGACCGGACGAACTCCACAAGTGACATTATCTCCATTGAGGCCTATGAAAACGACGCGCGAGTCGGGCCAGGAATGCCCAGATACTTGATGAAGTGATAGCCCTGGGCCATTAGTTATATTTGTCAGTAGTCAAGCTGTTTTTAATTGGCAAGAATTTTATACCCGCTGCTTTCTGCTTCAGGGATGATAATTTGCCTCTGCATATGCATGGTTGCGGACTTTATTAATTATTTTAGAGGATATAAAACATGGGTCAGAATAAGCAGGTATCGGGATTTGATATTGAATATCGAGTACCTTTTCCGATTCCCGAGGCCACCAATAAAAGTACGCTGGTTCTCCCCGTTGGAGGTAAGCGATATTTGCTGGATGGCCTTGGTAAAACGATTATGGTAGGGCGTGTAAAGCATGATGGTACAGCAGATTTGACGTTTGGTTTGCGAGGTTTCAGCTCCCATAATATTTCTGACTTTACGGATGCTTTTCCGCGCGCTGCAGGGTTGATTCCTCAACCTGACGGAGGCGTAATCGCTGGTTTGTATAATGCATCGGAGCTGGGCTTGGTCCGCTTCAAGCTCAATGGTGAGGTCGATATGTCGTTTGGGCAGGCCGGCACGGTCTTCCACAAAGTTGAAAAGATGAGTGCAAGTTCAGCGGGGCGTGGAAGAAACAATGACGGTCGTCAGGATTCTGTTTTTTCGTCGGCAGTGCTGGGCGCATTGACACCCGCCAAGGACGGCAACTTTTACGGGGTTCTGGGTAACCGCTTTGCAGGTGATTTCTCGTTGCTGCGCTGTTTAGCAAACGGAGCGCTGGATGCTGAGTTCAATGGCACTGGCATTGTTAGCGTTAAGCATCCGACTTTGGACACAGACGCCCCCGCCGTTATCGCTTCTGCAGACGGGGGCGCTGTGGTAGTTGGCACACTGGGCGACCTGTCGGTTGGGATGCGCGGATTTTTCTGTCGGTACAAGGCCGATGGCTCGCTGGACAAGACGTTCGGTGAGGAAGGTTATTCGATTTTCGATTCTGTATCTGCAGGTATCCCTCATCCAGAGCTGAGTCAAATGGAGCTTGCTCACGTGGCGATCATGGCGGACGGCGGATACGTCGCGTGTGGTTACCTGACAGCACGTGATCCCTGGCGCTTCTATGGGATGGTGGTACGCATAGATTCAACCGGCCGGCCGGAGCAGTCTTTCAACGGCGGTAAACCGTTGCTCTTTGAGCTGCCTGATGGCGTTGAGGTTGACTTCCTTTGGGGCGGGATTGCTGAAATGGCCGATGGCAAGGTGGCCGTGGCGGGAGGTGCAGTGACGCGCAATGCAGGTTATCAGCGGCAGGTGCTGCTGGTTCGATATGATTCCAAAGGGGTACTTGATCCTACATTTGGCGAGCAGGGCTGGAGGATACTCGCACCTTTTGGAGATGCGGTCACATATCTACAGGGCCTGCAGGTCGATTTAGAGCAAAAAATCTTGGTTTCTGGCGATAGTGGTCCCAATAACAATTTAAGTTCTATGAAGGGGTTTGCGGCGCAGCTTGACTAGCGTGGTACCGAGACCGACGACCTCAATGCTTGGTAGCATCGGCTACAGAACATTGAGGTGTCGGGCAACGTGACAGGCGCAATGGAGAGCCTGTTGGTTGTCTCCTTTCTACGTTAAATACCTATCCCCCCAGATACGCGTCGCGTACCTTCGGGTCCGTCAGCAGTGCTTCACCGGTACCCTGCATCACCACCCGGCCGTTTTCCAGCACGTACGCCCGGTCAGCGATCTTCAGCGCCTGGTTGGCGTTCTGCTCCACCAGGAACACCGTCACGCCATCGCGGCGCAGCTGTTCGATGATGTCGAAGATCTGCTGGATGATGATCGGCGCCAGGCCCAGCGAAGGCTCGTCGAGCAGCAGCAGCTTGGGCTTGCTCATCAGCGCCCGGCCGATGGCCAGCATCTGCTGCTCGCCACCGGACATGGTGCCGCCGCGCTGGATGTAACGCTCTTTCAGGCGCGGGAACAGTTGCAGGACCTTGTCCAGTTGCTCCTGATAGTCGCCCTTGTCGGTGAAGAAACCGCCCATGGCCAGGTTTTCCTCGACCGTCAGACGAGCGAACACGCGGCGGCCTTCCGGCACCACCGCGATGCTCTTGCGCATGATGTGCGAGGACGGCTGGCCGACCAGTTCTTCCCCCAGATACTTGATGCTGCCGCTGTGCGCCTGCGGCGAACCGCACAGGGTCATCAGCAAGGTCGACTTGCCGGCACCGTTGGCGCCGATCAGGGTGACGATCTCGCCCTGGTTGATCTCCACGTTGACGCTGTGCAACGCCTGGATCTTGCCGTAGAAAGTGGAAACGTTTTCGAACTTCAGCATTTACGCTTCCCCCAGGTAGGCTTTGATCACGTCAGGGTTGTCGCGGATCTCTTCCGGCGTGCCGTCGGCCAGGGGGGTACCCTGGTTGATCACCACGATATGGTCGGAAATGCTCATCACCAGCTTCATGTCGTGCTCGATCAGCAGCACGGTGACGTTGTGCGACTCACGCAGGTAGGCGATCAGAGCCTTGAGGTCTTCGGTTTCCTTCGGGTTCAGGCCGGCTGCCGGTTCATCGAGCATGATGATGCGTGGCTGGGTCATCATGCAGCGGGCAATTTCGAGGCGGCGTTGCTGCCCGTAGGCGAGGGTGCCGGCCGTACGGTTGGCGAACTCGGTCAGGTTGACCTTCTCCAGCCAGTACTGCGCGCGTTCCATGGCCTCCTTCTCGCTGCGGCGGAAGCTCGGGGTCTTGAACAGGCCGGCGAAGAAGTTGGTGTTGAGGTGGCGGTGCTGGGCGATCAGCAGGTTTTCCAGTGCGGTCATTTCCTTGAACAGCCGCACGTTCTGGAAGGTCCGCACCACGCCCTTGCGGGCGATCTGGTGGCCGGCCAGGCCCTGAATCGGCTGGCCATCGAGCAGGATGGTGCCGCCGCTGGGCTTGTAGAAGCCGGTCAGGCAGTTGAACACGGTGGTCTTGCCGGCGCCGTTCGGGCCGATCAATGCCACCACCTGTTTTTCTTTGACGGTCAGGGCCACGCCGTTGACCGCCAACAAGCCGCCGAAGCGCATGCTCAGGCCGCTGACTTGCAGAATTTCGCGGCTCATCGACGCAGCTCCATGTGTGGACGTTGCATAGGCAGCAGGCCTTGCGGACGCCAGATCATCATCAACACCATCAGCGCACCGAACATCAGCATGCGGTATTCGCTGAACTCACGCATCAGCTCAGGCAGCAGGATCATCACGATGGCCGCGAGAATCACGCCCAGTTGTGAACCCATGCCACCCAGCACGACGATGGCGAGGATGATCGCCGACTCGATGAAGGTGAACGACTCCGGCGTCACCAGGCCTTGGCGCGCGGCGAAGAAGCTGCCGGCGAAGCCGGCGAAGCAGGCACCCAGGGTGAATGCCGAGAGCTTGATCACGGTCGGGTTCAGGCCCAGAGCACGGCAGGCGATCTCGTCTTCACGCAGGGCTTCCCAGGCACGGCCGATCGGCATGCGCAGCAGGCGGTTGATCACGAACAACGCCAGCAGGGCCAGCAGCAGGGCCACCAGGTACAGGAAGATGACCTTGTTGATCGAGTTGTATTGCAGCCCGAAGAACTCGTGGAAGGTCTGCATGCCCTCGGCCGCACGGCGTTCGAAGGTCAGGCCGAAGAACTCCGGCTTGGGGATGTTGCTGATGCCGTTGGGGCCGCCGGTCCAGTCGGTGAGGTTACGCAGGAACAGGCGGATGATCTCACCGAAACCGAGGGTCACGATCGCCAGGTAGTCACCACGCAGGCGCAGCACCGGGAAGCCGAGCAGGAAGCCGAACGTGGCAGCCATCAGGCCGGCAATCGGCAGGCACACCCAGAAGCTCCAGCCCAGGTAATGCGAGAGCATGGCGTAGCTGTAGGCACCGACGGCATAGAAGCCCACGTAGCCGAGGTCGAGCAGGCCCGCCAGACCGACCACGATATTCAGGCCCAGGCCCAGCAACACGTAGATCAGGATCAGCGTGGCAATGTCGACCGCACCACGAGAGCCGAAGAACGGCCATACCAGTGCCACCACGATCAACCCGATGATGACATAGCGCTGGGTCTTGGGCAGGGTGAGGTAGTTGCTGACTGCCGGGGGGATCAGCTTGCGATCCGATCGGCGGCCCATCACCGAACTCCACTGCTTGTCGAACAGCACGCGCAGGAACATCAGCACGGAACACACGGCGATGATGCTGATGGTGAACGAGCCCTGACTGTGCACGACCAGGCTGATGCCGTCGATGCTCAGTTTCAGGCCCAGTACCGGGAAGGCCACGGCCCAGACCAGCAAGGCGCTGAAGAACGCCTGTTTGAGATTTCTGTTCATACTTTTTCAACCTCCGGGCGGCCCAGAATGCCGGTCGGCCGGAATAGCAGGACAAGAACCAACAAGCCGAATGCCACCACGTCCTTGTACTGGTCGCCGAAGATATCGGCACCGAACGCTTCGGCCACGCCCAGCACCAGCCCGCCGAGCATGGCGCCCGGGATGCTGCCGATGCCACCCAGTACCGCCGCGGTGAAAGCCTTCAGGCCCACCAGGAAACCGGCGTTGGGGTTGATCACCCCGTACTGCATGCTCAGCAGCACGGCCGCCACGGCAGCCAGGGCGGCACCGATGACGAAGGTGAGGGCGATGATGTTGTTGGTGTTGATGCCCAGCAGGTTGGCCATCTTGATGTCCTCGGCGCAGGCGCGGCAGGCGCGGCCCAGGCGGGAACGAGAGATGAACAGGGTGAGCAAGGTCATGGCCACCAGGGTGACGACGAACACCAGGATTTGCATGTAGCTGATCAGTACTTCTTCAGCACCGCCTGGCCCGAAGGAGAAACTCCCGGGGATCAGGTTGGGGATGGACTTGTCCTTGGAGTCCTGCGAAAGCAAGACCGTGTTCTGCAGGAAGATCGACATGCCGATGGCAGAAATCAGCGGGATCAGACGGTTGCTGTTGCGCAGGGGGCGGTAGGCAACCCGTTCGATACTGTAGCCATAGGCACTGGTGACGAAGATCGTCGCGACGAAGGCGACGGTCATCAGGATCGGCAGCGAATGGATACCCATCATGGCCAGGCCCGCCAGGGCGATGAAGGCCACGTAGGAACCGATCATGTACACCTCGCCGTGGGCGAAGTTGATCATGCCAATGATGCCGTACACCATCGTGTAGCCGATGGCGATCAAGGCATAGGTGCTGCCGATGGTCAATCCATTAACCAGTTGTTGGAAGAAATGGTAGATCTCAGGCATTACAGCGCTCCTAAAAACCTGATTTGCATTTCACTGGCAGGGGTACGGCCAGGAAACCGCGGGTGACGGTTTTAAGATTTTCAGGTGAGCCGGCCCCCGGATCGCGGGGATCGGGCCCATGAACCTCATAAAACGAAGCCCACTGCTCGCACAGTGGGCTCGTAGGTCAGCTATTAGTCACGCAGTTACTGAGGGGAGACTTCGGTCTTCGGCTTGCCGAAGTGCCATTCGTAGACCACGAACTTGAAGTCTTTCAGGTCGCCTTTGTCGTCGAACGACAGGTCGCCGGTCGGGGTCTTGAAGGTGCCTTTGTGGATGGCCTCGGCCACCTTGTCGGTATCATCAGAACCGGCTTTCTTGATGCCTTGAGCGATCAGCTCGACAGCCGAGTAGGCAGGGAATACGAACGGGCCGCTTGGGTCCTTGCCGTCAGCCTTGATGGCGTCGACGATCTTCTTGTTCGCCGGGTCCGCGTCGAACGACTTCGGCAGGGTGACCAGCAGGCCTTCGGAGGCGTTCTGGGCGATCTGCGAAATGGAGTCGTTACCCACGCCTTCCGGACCCATGAACTTGGCTTTCAGGCCTTTTTCCTGAGCCTGGCGCAGGATCAGGCCCAGCTCTGGGTGGTAGCCGCCGTAGTAGACGAAGTCGACGTTGTTCTGCTTGAGCTTCTGGATGATCGAGGAGAAGTCCTTGTCACCCGCGTTCAGGCCTTCGAACACGGCAACCTTGGTGCCTTTGCTTTCCAGGGTCTGCTTGACGGCGGTGGCGATGCCTTCACCGTACTGCTGCTTGTCGTGCAGGACGGCAACGACCTTCGGCTTGACGTGGTCGGCGATGTAGTTGCCGGCAGCCGGGCCCTGGGCGCTGTCCAGGCCGATGGTGCGGAAAATCAGCTTGTAGCCACGGGCGGTGATTTCCGGTGAGGTGGCGGCCGGGGTGATCATGATCACGCCTTCGTCCTCGTAGATGTCGGACGCTGGCTGGGTGGAGCTGGAGCACAGGTGGCCGACCACGAACTTGACGCCGTCGTTGACCACTTTGTTGGCGACTGCCACGGCCTGTTTAGGGTCGCAGGCGTCGTCGTATTCCTTGGCTTCGAGCATCTTGCCATCCACGCCGCCCGCGGCGTTGATATCCTTGATGGCTTGCTTGGCGCCGATGAACTGCATGTCGCCGTACTGGGTCACGGGACCCGTCTTGGGACCGGCGATGCCGATCTTGATGGTATCGGCGGCAAACGAATGGCTGGCTACCCCGGCCAGTACCATTGCGGCGAACAGCTTGGAAATCTTGATCATAGTGCTCCACTCATTCTGTTGTAATTCTTATAGTCCTGGCGGCCAGGGCTACAGACCGGGCGGGATTTGCGGCGTGGCCATGCCAACGCGCTAGCCCACCTTCCCCCGGAACATGTCCCGGAACTGTACCGGTACAGTGTAGAGCGCTGTTCGAGCGCTTGAAAAGCGGTCGAAAAGTGCGTCTTTCCTGCGTTGTCGCTTGATCGACAGAAAGATACAGAAAGGCGCCATCAAACTGCCTGCATCTGCGACCCCGTCCCACAACTTCGGGGCCAATCGACCAAATTACATATTTGAAACCGGGTTTTTCTGCAAAAATGCCGACCTTTTTATTGACCGATTTTTTGCGGATACCACCCATGACTGATCAAACAAGCACCCTCTATGCCAAATTGCTTGGCGAGACGGCAATCATCGAGTGGAAAGCGTTGGAGCGTTTTTGGGCCAAGGGTGACCTGATTTGGGTCGACCCCAGCCTTGACCTGATCGCCGTTGCCGAGGCGATGGCCGAGAATCGCAGCGAGATCTTCGCCAAGTGGCGTAGTGATGGCACTGTTGGGCCGGTGTCTGCCGAGCAGGCATTGGACCTGCAAAGCCGCGACCCAGAGATCTGGGCGGTGGTGGTTTCACCGTTCATCGTGATTCAGGTGAAGGGCCAGGATGAGGCGTGATCTTTTTTAGTGCGCAAAATTACGCATCAGCGCCGTTTTGGTGCTTGAAAGCAATCAAGACGGGTAGAGGGAAGTAACAATTCGGCGTGGCGGTAACAGTTTACGGGATGCGTAATGTGGCCACCGTTCTGCCAGTCGCCACCGGGACCGTCGCCAGCCTGGGAAATGTTCGAATCAGTCAGGAGTTTATCGATGAGCACTGCACTACCTTCGCTTGGATTCGCCGGCATTGGCCTGATGGGCCTGCCCATGTGCCGCCGCCTGCTGGCAGCGGGTTATCCGCTGACGGTATGGAACCGCAGCCCGGACAAGTGCGCCGCACTGGTCGCTGCTGGCGCGCGCCTGGCCAGCAGCCCGGCCGAATTGTGCCGTGACAGCGACATGGTGCTACTGTGCCTGGCAGACACGGCGGTGGTGCGTGAAGTGGTGTTCGGCGAGCAGGGCGTTGCCCTGGGCGGGCGCAGCGGCCAGTTGCTGATCGATTTCTCCAGCCTGGAACCCACCGCCACCCGTGAAATGGCTGCCGAACTGGCAGCACTGTGTGGCATGGCCTGGCTGGATGCACCTGTCTCTGGCGGTACGCCCGGTGCCGAAGCGGGCACGCTGGCGATCATGGTGGGCGGTGAAGAGGCCGATCTGCAGCGTGCACGCCCGGTGCTGCAGGTGCTTGGTCAGCGCGTGACGCATATGGGCGCGGTAGGCGCGGGCCAGGTGACCAAGGCTTGCAACCAGATGATCGTAGCCTGCAATGCCCTGGTAATTGCAGAAGTGGTGGCACTGGCCGAACAGTCGGGCGTGGACGCGACGCTGATCGCTGAAGCGCTGGCGGGTGGCTTTGCCGACTCCAAGCCATTGCAGATTCTTGCACCGCAAATGGCCGAGAGCCGCTTCGAGCCAATCAAGTGGCACGTACGCACGCTGCTCAAGGACCTCGATGGCGCGGTCAAGTTTTCCCGCGAGCAAGGCTCGGCGACGCCGCTCAGTGGCCTTGCCGCGCAACTGATGCGCTTGCACGGTAGCCAGGGTTACCTGCAAAAAGATCCGGCGACCCTGGTAGAGCTGTACCGCAACAAGGTGTGATCCGGCCATTCTGGCGCTGCAACCGCTCCAGCAGTGGGCGCAACTCGGCCAGCGGTACGGGGCGCCCCAACAGGTAGCCCTGCAGGTAGTCGCAACCATGGCTTTCGAGGAACGCCTGCTGTTCGGCGGTTTCCACGCCCTCGCTGACTACCCGCAGGTGCAGGGTATGCGCCATGGCGATGATCGCCTGGACAATTTCCCGGTCTTTCTGGCTGCCCGGTACATCCTGCAGGAAGGTGCGGTCGATCTTCAGCACATCCAGCGGCAGGCGCTTGAGGTAAGCCAGTGACGAGTAGCCGGTACCAAAATCATCGATCGAAAGTGCCACCCCCAGAGCCCTGACGCGTTTGAGCAGGCTGACCGTGCGCTGGATATCCCCTACCAGGGCGTTCTCGGTCACCTCCAGCTCCAGGTGGCGCGGCGCAAGGCCGGCGTGGAACAGCGCCTTTTCTACTTCGTTAGGCAGTTCGTCGTGGCTGAGGGTGACTGCCGAGCAATTGACCGTGACCTGGACCTCGCCGTAGCCGTGGCGCTGCAAGTGGGCCAGGTCGGCACAGGCATGGCGCAGCACCCACAGGTCAAGGTCGATGATCAGGCCGTTGGCTTCGGCAATGCCGACAAAACGGTCGGGCCCGAGCAGGCCGTGTTGAGGATGCTGCCAGCGTACCAGCGCTTCCAGTTTGGCCACTTGCCCGCTGCGCAGGTCGAAGATCGGCTGGTAGTGCACACACAGCCCGCGCTCTTCGAGCAGCGCCAGGCGCAGCTCTTCTTCCAGTTGCAAGGCGATCGACGCGCGAGCCTTCAGGCTGTCATTGAAGAAATTCAGGCTGTTGCGCCCGTTGTCCTTGGATTGGTAGAGGGCCAGGTCGGCATGCTTGAGCAGCTCTTCGGCTGTGCTGCCATCGTCCGGGAAGATACTTATACCGATGCTGGTGGTCATGACCATGCGCCGCCCGCCCAGGTCGATGGGGTCTTTCATCCGTTGCATGATGCGCTGGGCCAGGTGGCGGGCTTCGTCGCGGCTGTTCAGGCTGGTGACCACACAGAACTCGTCGCCACCAAAGCGCGCAACCAGGTCGTGGTTGCGGGTAGCGGCCTTGATGTGGTTGGCGATCACCTTGAGCAGCTCGTCACCGGCGTCGTGGCCAAGGCTGTCGTTGATACGCTTGAAATGGTCGATGTCGAGTAACATGACAGCCAGGCGGTTTTCGCTGGCCTGATGTTCGACCAGGCGCTCGGCGAATACCTGGTTGAATCCACGGCGGTTGAGCAGGTTGGTCAGGGCATCATAGTGCGCCGCCTGCTGCAGCGAAGCGCGGGCCTGGTCCAGTTGGCTGAGCAGTACGCTGACCCGGCGCAGGTCGTGCTCCTTGCTTTGCAGCTTCTTGTCGGCCAGTGCGGCGCTGATGCTGGCGCCACTGATCAGCAGGGTGATGAAGCCGATGCCCAGTCCCAGTTGCAGGCTGTTGTCGCCCGACGGCAGGCGCAGTGCGGTATCGGCAGGGATGACCAAGGTCATGGCCGACATCGCGGTGAAATGAGTGGCGACGATGCCGCCGGCCATCAGCAGGCTGGCGCCGTACTTCATGGCCTGGTACAGGGTACCGCTGCCATTGCGCAAGTAGCGGGCCAGGTACAGCGCGGTCAGGGCGGTGAGCAGGGCAATGGCGGCAGAGGCAAGTAGCAAGCCGGTTTGGTAGTACTGGCGGGCACCCGTTTCCATCGCGGCCATGCCGACAAAATGCATGAGGATGATGCCCAGGCCGATCAGCCCTGCGCTCGGCACGAAATAGTGCGCGCGCATGTTGCTGCGTTCGAGGCTGTGCATGGCCAACCAGGCCACGCCCAGTGCGATGAGCAGTGAAAGAATGGTCAGGGATACGTCGTAGTGCACGTCCACCGGGGCCCGAAAGGCCAGCATGCTGATGAAATGCATGGCCCATATGCCGCCTGCCAGGCAGCAGGCTCCAAGCATGTTCCATTGTCGGTGGGCGGTGGGGTCGTCGCTGTGGGACTGACGCTCGGCCATGTCGAGCGTGGCGAAACAGGCCGCGCAAGCAACGAAATAGGCGAGCAGAACCAAGAGCGGTTCATGACGGCAGTCGATGACGATGCGCCCGGTTGCGGGAAGATCGGTGAACAGTTGCAGCCCCAGCCATTCCATGGAATGCCTCTTGATCGAGTCTTCACTCGTCTGCGCTACAACCCTGTGCAGACTGTCCAGAGGCAGTATAGGAAGGAGTACTTAAGCCTTCCTGACTAATGGCACAATGATTTCTACGATTTGGTTATAACTCCAATCGCAGTGAGGAATAAATTTGGGGCCCTAATGCCTTCCTGTGGGAGCGGGCGAGCCCGCGAAGCATCCACTGCGGTGGATGCCACCGGCTTTGCCGGTGTTCGCGGGCGTGCCCGCTCCCACAAGGGGCGCGGGGCCTGCGCTAGCCAGCCACCAGCACGCGAATGGCTTCCAGGCGCAGGGCGGCCTTCTCCAGCATTGCCAGGCCATCTTCGCGCCGCTTGCGCAGGGCGTCGATTTCGCTGTCACGCACACTTGGGTTGACCGCTTGCAATGCCACCAGGCGCGCCAGCTCTTCGTCGGCCTCGGCTGCCAGGCGGCGCTGGGCTTCGGCCACGCGCTCGTTGTGGGCCGGCAGGATCTTCTCCTCGCCGCCACTGATACGCTTGGCCAGCACATCGCGCTGGGCCTGGACGAACTTGTTGGCGCTGGCGCGCGGTACACTCTCGAGCTGGTCGTTGAGGGTTTCGAAAGCAACGCGTGACGCCAGGTCGTTGCCATTGGCGTCGAGCAGGCAGCGCAGTGCCGCTGGCGGCAGGTAGCGGCCCAGTTGCAGGCTACGGGGTGCCACCACCTCGCTGACGAACAGCAGTTCAAGCAGGACAGTGCCTGGTTTGAGCGCTTTGTTCTTGATCAACGCCACGGCGGTGTTGCCCATCGAGCCTGACAGCACCAGATCCATGCCGCCCTGTACCATCGGGTGCTCCCAGGTGAGGAATTGCATGTCCTCGCGTGACAGCGCCTGGCCACGGTCGTAGGTGATGGTCACGCCTTCATCGTCGCCCAGCGGGAAGCTGGCATCGAGCATCTTCTCGCTCGGCTTGAGGATCAGTGCATTCTCGGAATGGTCTTCGCTGTCGATGCCGAAGGCGTCGAACAGGGTTTCCATGTAGATCGGCAGGGCGAACTGGTCGTCCTGTTCGAGAATGGCCTCGACCAGCGCCTGACCTTCGCCGGCGCCGCCGGAATTGAGTTCCAGCAGGCGGTCACGGCCAGTGTGCAGTTCGGCTTCCAGGCGTTCGCGTTCGCTGCGGGCGTCGGCCACCAGGGTATCCCAGGCCTTGTTTTCGCCGCCTTCGAGCAGAGGCAGCAGGCGTGGGCCGAACTGGTGCTGCAGGGCATTGCCGGTGGGGCAGGTGTTGAGGAAGGCGTTGAGGCCTTCGTGGTACCACTGGAACAGGCGCTCTTGCGGGCTGTCCTGCAGGTACGGGATGTGCAGCTGGATAGTGTGCTTCTGGCCGATCCGGTCAAGGCGGCCGATGCGCTGTTCGAGCAGGTCGGGGTGCGCTGGCAGGTCGAACATCACCAGGTGATGAGCGAACTGGAAGTTGCGGCCTTCGCTGCCGATTTCCGAGCAGATCAGCACCTGGGCGCCAAACTCTTCATCGGCAAAGTAGGCAGCGGCACGGTCGCGCTCGAGGATGCTCATGCCTTCATGGAACACCGAGGCCGGGATGCCGGAGCGCACGCGCAGGGCGTCTTCCAGGTCCATGGCGGTTTCGGCGTGGGCGCAGATCACCAGCACTTTGGTGCGCTTGAGCATCTTCAGGGTGTCGATCAGCCAGTCGACGCGTGGGTCGAAACGCCACCAGCGCTCGTCATCGGCCACTTCACCCTGGGCCTGGAAGGCAACTTCCGGGTACAGCTCGGCGTGCTCGCCGGCTGGCAGGTCGCGGTATTGCTCGGGCGTGGGCAGCGGGTAGGGGTGCAACTGGCGCTCGGGGAAGCCCTGGATCGCCGCACGGGTGTTACGGAACAGCACGCGGCCGGTGCCGTGGCGATCCAGCAGCTCGCGAATCAGCCGCGCGCTGGCCTGGGTATCGCCGTCGCTGACTGCCGCCAGCAGGGCTTCGCCTTCGGCACCCAGGAAGCCCAGGATGGTGGCGTGGGCCTTGGGCGACAGGCGGCCTTCGTCGAGCAGTTCCTGCACCGCCTCGGCTACCGGGCGGTAGTGCTCGCTCTCGGCGCGGAAAGCGGCCAGGTCATGAAAACGGTTGGGGTCGAGCAGGCGCAGGCGGGCGAAGTGGCTGTCCTGGCCAAGCTGCTCGGGGGTGGCGGTCAGCAACAGTACGCCCGGAATCACTTGGGCCAGTTGCTCGACCAGGCCGTATTCGGCGCTGACCTGGTCTTCGTGCCAGACCAGGTGGTGGGCTTCGTCGACGACCATCAGGTCCCAGCCAGCGGCAAACAGCGCGTCCTGGGCCTTTTCGTCATCGACCAGCCACTCCAGGGCAACCAACGCCAGCTGGGCATCCTCGAATGGGTTGCTGGCGTCGCTTTCGATGAAGCGCTCGGCGTCGAACAGCGCCACTTGCAGATTGAAGCGCCGGCGCATTTCCACCAGCCACTGGTGCTGGAGGTTTTCCGGTACCAGGATCAGTACGCGGCTGGCGCGACCCGACAGCAGCTGGCGGTGAATGACCAGGCCGGCTTCGATGGTTTTGCCCAGGCCCACTTCGTCGGCCAGCAGAACGCGCGGGGCGCTGCGGTCGGCGACTTCGCGGGCAATGTGCAGTTGGTGGGCGATGGGCTGTGCGCGGCAGCCGCCCAACCCCCACAGTGCCGACTGCATCTGCTTGCTGGTGTGCTGCAGGGTGTTGTAGCGCAGGCTGAACCACGACAGTGGGTCTATCTGCCCGGCGAACAGGCGGTCGCTGGCCAGGCGGAACTGAATGAAGTTCGACAACTGGGTTTCAGGCAGGGTGCGAGGCTGGTTCTGCCCGTCCAGGCCGTGGTAGACCATCAGCCCGTCGATGTCCTCGACCTCGCGCACGGTCAGCTTCCAGCCCTCGAAGTGGGTGATCTGGTCACCTGGCGAGAAGCGCACGCGGGTCAGCGGCGCATTGCGCAGGGAATACTGGCGGGTGTCGCCAGTGGCCGGGTAGAGCACGGTCAACAGGCGGCCATCCTGCGCCAGGATGGTACCCAGGCCGAGCTCTGCTTCGCTGTCGCTGATCCAGCGTTGCCCCGGTTGATACTGCTGCGCCATACTGCCTGAACTCCCGCGATGAAAAAGCCGATTATGTTAACGGATCGGCCGGTCAGACCAAAGTGCCGATAGCACCGAATGGTATCGAAAGGCACAGTCTAGTCGTTTCATCGCCCTGCACAGCGCCGCCGATGAGGGCCCCGGATCAACATGTCTGCCAAGCACCGCTGGATCAGCGCTTCGATGGCCGTGGGCAGCCTGGTGCTGCTGAGCGCCTGCGAGCAGAAAAACTTTGAGACATTGCCCCCCATTCCGATGGAGCAGCTTGAGGTACTGGGCGTGCAGACTCCGATAAAGAGCGTGCACTTTCGTGACAGTGACGGCGAAGGGCTGCTGGTCCTGAGCCGCAGCGATGGCCAGGCCAGCGACCTGGAAAGCGAACAGGAAGTGGACAAGGTGGTGCTCAAGGCCACCTTGTACGGGCGCACGGCCGAGAGCGACGCCTTCAAGGCGCGTTGGCAGGTCGAGCAGGAAACGACCTGCCCGGGGCTGGACCTGGATGTGGACTTCTATAATGACGTCAGTGATGTCAGCGACCTGAACCAGAATGGAGTGGCCGAGATAACGGTGGCCAGCCATGCATTCTGCGGCGGCGGTATCGACCCGCATGACATCGCCATCGAGATGCGTGAAGGGCAGGCCAGTTACACCATTACCGGCCAGTCGCTGATCACCCCGGCGGGCGAGGAACCGATCGGTGGTGAGCGCGAGGACAGCGCTTCGCTGAAAGCCGCGCCGCAGGTATTGCGCGATCATATGGATGCGGTTTGGCAGCAGGTGTACAAGCGGCCCTGGAGCGAGGCCAGCCCGCCAGTCGACGATGAGCCGGGTGACGAAGCCGAGTAAATGTTGTCCATGACATCAAGGTAAAGCTGCGCCTGCCGATACAGGGGGCATAGGAGAACGTCCATGCTGCCGCCGATCATTCCGCTCAGTGCCGCCCCGGTAACCTCGCAACAGGACCCGGTCAAGCCAACCCCCGACGTCAAGCCGGTGGTGCCGACGCAGCCTGCGTCCGGCGAAAGTGCCATTGACCTCAAGCGCCAGCGCGACCCGCAGGAGCAGGTATTGTTGCTGCGCGATGAACAGCGCCGCCAGCAGCAACGCCGGAACAAGGGCGAGCAGGAACGCTACGAGGCCGTCCCGGGTGACGAGGTCAATGCCGACAACACCGTGCCGGTAGCGCCATTGATGGGCGAGCATGTACGCCAAGGACTGCTGGTGGACATCGAAGTCTGATACGGGGCTGGTCAGCGCCTGCGCCTGGCTTCATCATGCAATTCTCTGTTGATCGTCGAGCCCACCCCATGAGCCAAGACAACCTCATCGATTTCGATGCCGAACGTGCCAAGCGCGTCCACGACCTCAAGGAAAAGCGGCTGAACGAAATGCGCAATGCTTTCGAGCAGGCCCTGCCATTGAGTACCAGCAAGAAAAAGAAGCCCAAGGGCAAGCCTAAGAAGCGTTGAAACTTGACGCAGGTCAACCTGCGCCCCCCTCGCGTGCCCGGCCTCGGGCACCATTGACACTGATCAATTTTCCCCGCCGCCACATTGGTTAACGTGTACCCATCGGACAACGGCAAACGAATGGGGAGGCCAGCATGTTCTTCGACAACGTGGTTATCGCCGGTGTGGTAACGGTCGGGCTGATGGTCGCCTTCTTTGCCGGTCTGGGCATTTTCATCTGGAAGGACTCGAACAAGCGCAAGCCGCGCTGACCTTCCGGGTACACGAGCACGCAAGGCATTTAGGGCGACTTCGGTCGCCCATTTTTTTGCCTGCATTTTTTATTGTCTGAGCTGTCCCTTTCAGTGCAGGCCAATCGAATATACATGATTAGCTAGCTAATTAATCGTTTCCGCTTTATCCTGCTCATCATTGTCTATCTTTTCAGCAAGACTTTTCCCCGCAAGGTCCGCCTCGTGCCCATCACCTTTCAGGCCCTGTTCGCGCCCAGCAGCCTCGCCCTCAAGTTTGCCATCAAGACCCTGCTCGGGGGCGGCCTGGCGTTGTGGCTGGCGATGCGCTGGGGGCTGGAGCAACCCTCCTGGGCATTGATGACTGCTTTCATCGTCGCCCAGCCGCTATCGGGCATGGTGGTGCAGAAAGGCTTGGCGCGGTTGGCCGGCACGTTGGTCGGCACAGTCATGTCGGTGC
Organism: Pseudomonas sp. yb_2; assembly: GCF_043103905.1. Classification (NCBI taxonomy): domain Bacteria; kingdom Pseudomonadati; phylum Pseudomonadota; class Gammaproteobacteria; order Pseudomonadales; family Pseudomonadaceae; genus Pseudomonas; species Pseudomonas sp. yb_2. Next base: position 62,165 of record NZ_JBICKH010000046.1, read on the forward strand.
TGTTCATCGGCCTGTTTGCCCAGACCCCCGGCCTGTTTCTGCTTACCTTGGCGCTTTGGCTGGCGCTGTGTACCGCAGCGTCCACTCAGTTGCGCAGCGCCTGGGCCTATGCCTTCGTGCTGGCCGGCTACACCGCAGCGATCATCGCCTTGCCGGCCATTGACCACCCCCTGCAAGTATTCGACCAGGCCGTGGCTCGCTGTACCGAGATCTGCCTGGGTATTTTCTGTGCAACAGCCAGCAGTGCCTTGCTCTGGCCCATGCGGGTCGAGCAGCAACTGGGCGGGCAGGCGCGGCAGGCCTGGCAGAACGGCCTGCAGGCCGCCAGCGCCATGCTGGGCGGAGAGGACGAGGCGCGCAAAGGCCTGCTGGAAAGCCTGGGGCGCATCGTTGCCATCGACAGCCAACGTGAACATGCCTGGTTCGAGGGCAATCGCGGGCGCCAACGTGCCCGTGCCATTCGTGGCCTTAGCCAGAAACTGATGGTGCTGTTGCGTATTTCCCGTTCGGTGCGCCGCCAGTGGCGGCAACTGGATGAGGGTGAGGTAGAGCATCTGACGCCCTGGTTGCAGGAAGTGCGCACGCTGCTGGCCCAACCCGATCAGCCCAACCTGCTGTTGTTGCGTCAGCGAATCTGGGATGCCGCCCACGATGAGCAAATCAGTTCAGCGGAGCACTTCTGCCTGGCGCGCATGGCCCTGCTATTGGACTATGCCATGGCCGCCAGCCAGGCACTTGAGGATGTGGAGGCGGGCAGGGCGCCCAAGGACGTGTCCCAGGGGCTGGCCGCGCACCGAGACTGGTCGCTGGCCTTGCTGTTTGGCTCGCGCAGTGCGCTGGCGTTCCTGGTAATGAGTGGTTTCTGGCTGGCCACGGCCTGGCCTTCGGCCCCGGGTGGCCTGGTGCTGACCTGCGTGGTCTGCAGCCTGTTCGCCAGTCGCGAGAACGGCGCACAGATCGGCCTGAGTTTCCTGCGCGGGATATTCCTGGCGATACCGGCGGCGTTTGTGGTCGGGCAGATCATGCTGCCGCAATGGAGCAGCTTCGCCATGCTCTGCCTGGGCATGGGCGTGCCACTGTTTCTTGGTGCACTGGGCATGGCCCATCCGCGTACCGGGGCTACGGCCACTTCCTATTGCCTGCACTTCATTGTGCTGGTGTCGCCGCTCAACGCCATGCAGTTCGGCGTGGCGACCATGCTGAACAGTGCCCTGGCCATGCTGGTGGGGGTGTCGGCAGCGGTCATGGCCTTTCGCTTGCTGGTGTTCCGCCATCCGGCCTGGCTGGGCCGGCGCTTGCGTGCTGCAACGCAGAACGACCTGGTGCGCCTGACTCGGCGCGACCTGCGCGGGGCTGACAGCTGGTTTGGCGGGCGCATGGCCGACCGGCTGATGCAACTGGCGCGGCATGCCAGTGAATTACCGGAAGGCGAACGCAAACGCTGGGATGACGGCCTTCACGGGCTGGATATCGGCGACGAACTGGTGCACCTGCGCATGTGCCTGGCGGTCGCTCAGGCCCCTTTGGGGCGGGCCGAGCGCGAGTACCTGCAACACGTGGAGGCAGCGCTGGCCAAAGGGCCTGCTGCCGGGCGTGGGCAGCTGCTGGATGCTGCCAGTGAGCAGTTCATTGCGGCCTTGCGTCGGCTACCCGCCAGCGACCCGCTTCGCCTGGCCGAGGGGGCAGTACTGCAATTGCAGAAAAGCTGGGGCAAATGGTGCCGCTGGCAGGAGGACACCCATGGGTTTGCGTGAGTGGGAAGTGGGCGGTGTGCTGCTCAGCCCGTTTTTGCTTTATGTGTTGTTGGCGCTGCTGCTCACCGGCCTGCTGCGCCTGGTGGTGCATGCCACACCGTTGGGGCGCTGGATCTGGCATGAAGCGCTGTTCGACGCAGCGCTGTTCGTCTGTGTGTTGTTCCTGGTGGTACGCCTGTCTGGGACTTTATAAAGGAGTGTTTCGATGCGTGCGGCCGTACGTATTCTGGTGACCCTGTGTGTGGTGGCCCTGGCCGTGTTGGCCGGCTACCAGCTGTGGCAGTACTACATGCTCACCCCATGGACGCGTGATGCCCGTGTGCGCGCCGATGTGGTGGTGATTGCGCCTGATGTGTCCGGCTGGGTTCGCGAACTCAAGGTCCATGACAACCAGCAGGTCAAGGCTGGCGACTTGTTGATGAGTATTGACCGCGAGCGCTTCCAGGCCGCGCTCGATCAGGCCAGCGCGGTGACCGAGACACGCGCCCAGCAACTGCGCTTGCGCGAGCGTGAAGCAGCCCGGCGTACTGCCCTGGGGCCAGAGGCGATCAGTGCCGAGTTGCGTGAAAACGCCCAGATCAATGCCGCCATCGCGCGTGGCGAGCTGCATGAAGCCGAGGCGCAGTTGCAGGTGGCCAGGATCAACCTGGCGCGCAGTGAAGTGCGGGCCCCGCGCAGCGGGCATATCACCAATCTGCGTCTGGCCGAGGGCAATTATGTGAACACCGGGGAATCGGTGATGGCGCTGGTGGATGATTCGACGTTCTACATCCAGGCCTATTTCGAGGAAACCAAGTTGCCGCGCATTCGCGTTGGGGACACTGTGAAGGTGTGGCTGATGGGCACGGGTGAACCGATGCAGGGGCACGTGGAGAGCATCAGCCGCGGCATCACCGACCGCAACAGCAACCCGGACAGCCAGTTGCTGCCGGAGGTAGAGCCGACCTTCAACTGGGTGCGACTGGCCCAGCGCATACCGGTGAGGATTCGCCTGGATCAGGTGCCGGAAGGGCTGACCTTGAGTGCTGGGATGACGGCGAGTGTGCAAGTGCACGAGGACCGCGAGCCGCAGTGATGGTGCTGGCTTAACAGGCAGAAATGTAACGTTCGTGGCGAACGGTCCGCCAGTTGCGTTAGGCTGTCGCTGTGAGTTGCCCGACAGAGGCAACCCTTCTCCCGCCAGGCGTGCGTATCTTCCGATTTCATTGCGAGGTTACGTCATGGCCATCACTTCCCAGGATATCTGCAACGCCGCCGATCAGCTAAAGGGCTTTGTCGGCTTTCACGGCAAGCGCGGTGTTCATATCGTGCGTTTCTCCGAGGACGCGTTCGGCATGGACGTGGCCGACGCCAGTATCACCCCCTGCAGCGAGTTTGTCTGGCGGCCCGAGCAAGGGCAGCGCATGGCGTTGTGCCGCGAACGGCTGTCGCTTTTGCTGGATCAGCATGTGGATGACCGCTTGAACATTGGTGAACCGCTGCGCGCCTACCTTCGCCGCTGTGATCTGCCTGAAATCGTGGCGCAGCGCAGCCTGCAGCAGCGCACCCAGTCTGTTTAGGAGCAAGGCCGGGTCTACAAAGGCTGTGCAGTGTTTTGGGAGGGTTGGTGCAACAACGCCGTCAACCCGGCGCTGTCCAGGGGCTTGCTCAGGTAATAGCCTTGCACTTCATGGCAGCGGTCCTTTTCCAGCGACTTGAGTTGATGTTCGCTTTCCACGCCTTCGGCTGTCACTGTCAGCCCCATCGCCTCGCCCAGGTTGATGATGGCCTGGACCACAGCGCGGTCGCTGCCGCCGTTGTTGTTCAGGCCGCTGATGAAGCGCTTGTCGATCTTGATGCTGTCGAACGGGTAGGTACGCAGGTAGCCCAACGACGAATAGCCGGTGCCGAAATCATCCATGTTCAGGCGCACCCCTAGCTCCTTGAGCGACAGCATGGTGCCTAATGCGCCTTCGATATCGTTGAGCATCACGTTCTCGGTAATTTCCAGTTCCAGGCGTTGGGCGGGGAAGGCCGTGTCGAGCAAAGTTTCGCGCACGTCCGCTACCACATCGCTGCGCAAGAACTGGGCAGGCGACAGGTTGACTGAAACCAGCACGTCGGCCGGCCAGTCATGGGCAGTGCGGCAAGCTTCGCGAAGCACCCAGCGGCCCAGCGCAACAATGATGTCGCTCTGCTCGGCCAACGGGATGAAGGTGTCCGGCGCCAGCAACCCTTCCTGTGGATGCCGCCAGCGCACCAAGGCCTCGACCGCGACGATTCGCAGGTCGTCCAGGCGGTAGCGTGGCTGGTAATGCAACTCGAACTCCTCATTGCGCAGGGCCCTGCGCAGGTCGTTCTCCAGCTGGCGGCGGTACTGGATCTGCTGGTTCATTTCGGCAACGAAGTAGCGCCATGTGTTCTTTCCATCGGCCTTGGCCTGGTACAGGGCGATGTCGGCGCAGCGGATCAGCTCACCTGCATCGAAGCCCTGGTTGCGCGTCTGGGCAACGCCAATGCTGGCACCAATGTGCAGCGGCTGGTTTTCGAAGACGATGGGTTGCTGCAGCAGGCCGATCAGGCGCGCACAGAAGCGGTCGATCTCGCTGCTATTGTCCATGCCGCTGAGTACCAGGATGAACTCGTCGCCGCCCAGACGCGCGACCAGGTCGCCATCGCGGGTGGTGTCGCGCAGGCGCGTTGCCACTTCTTGCAGCACGGCATCTCCGGCGGCATGACCGAGCGAGTCGTTGATCGGCTTGAAGTTGTCCAGGTCCAGCAGCAACAAGGTCAGCGGCGGCGAGTCACTGCCGCGCAACAAGGCCTGCTCCAGGTGCCGGGCGAGCTTGTTGCGGTTGGCCAGTCCGGTCAGTGGGTCGTGCAGCGAAAGGTGCTGGATGCGCGCGTGGGCGTCGACTTCGTCGGTGATATCGCTGGCGGTACCCCGAAAACCGATGGCCTTGCCATCGCGCCAGATAGCGCGGGCGGATATCCGGCAGTAGCGGTTCTGGCCATTCTGGTCGCGGTAAGTACAGCGCAGGTTGGCCAATTGCTGCGGCTCGGCTGCAGTCAGGGCGTCCAGCCAAGGTGACAGCGGCGTGGTATCGCAGGCCAGCAACTGGTTGAGCGGGTGGCCCAGCCAGCCGTCTACCGGGTAGCCGGTGACGTTGGCGAAGCGTTGCGACAGGTAGGTCAGGCGTTGTTGCCGGTCGGTTTCCCAGATCCAGTCGGATGCCGACTCGGCCACCGCCCGGAAACGCTGCTCGCTGGCCTCCAGGGCCTGGTTGCTTTGTTGCAGATGCACGAGCGTGAGGCCGATTGCCCGGGAGCTGCGCAAGGCATGGCGGAACAGGTACAGCATCACCAGCCAAAGTATCAGTAGTGCACACAACAGTGCGGGCAACACAGCCCACAGCATCTGCTGCCCCGGCAGCGGGCTGTTCCAGGTCAGATGGTAGCCGGTGTCGCCCAGGTCGATGCGCAGGTGGTTGTGATCCTGCCTATCCTCCTTTTCCACGTGCATGCCGGTCAGGCCGGCGCCTTTACCCAACTGCGCCAGTTTGCTTTCGGTGAGCTGGTCAATGAACAGCATGACCGGCGCCTGGCTCACCTCGCTGTCGGTAACCTCCCGGTCCGGGCGCACGGCTGCTGCACTGAGTGCGGCCGGCCAGCCATTGAACAGCACGAAACGGGTGACCTGCTCGCGTGAAATCGCCGCCGCGCGGGCCTGTTCGATGATCGGCTGCAGGGGTGTGTCTATATAGCTGTCAGCGCCTGCCTGGCTGGGCTGGCCTTTGAACAAGGCATAGGTGGTGCGGTCGTTTTCCACTACGAACACCCCTTCGTAGCCGCTGGCGCTGTACAGCGACTCGCCTACGTTCTTTTCCTCGTAGGCCCATTGCCAGTCGGCTTGGCCCGACAGGTGCTCGAAGGCTGCATCCCATACGGCATAGCTGGACAGAAACTGGCGCGAGGCGAGCAGCCGTTGTTCCAGCGCCTGGGTCGCATGGAAGGCGCTACGCTCGCGCTCCTGTTGGTCGAGCGTGCGGGCGATATTGAACAGAGCGCCGAGAATGACCAGGCAAGCCAGGCCGAACACTGCGCTGAAACCGGCAATGAGGTGGCGTACCTGAAAGCGCGGTGTGGGGCTAGCGGGTGAAAGCTTGGCGGTCCTGGCCATGCGCGAGCGGCTCCTTCAGGCAACCTCCCGCCAGTCAGTCAGGAAGGAGGTTCAATCAGGATAGGCCAGCCTGAGCGCGGCAGCTTCACCGCGGGCAAAATTGACCTGATCGCGGCCAGCGTGCTTGGCGATGTACAGCGCCTTGTCCGCCTGTTCGAGCCAGTGCTCGGGGGACTCCAGGCTGGCCTGGAAGGGCGACAGGCCGATACTCAGGCTGATGCGCAGGTGCGGTAACTGTGGGTTGCGGTAGCTGGAAACCCGCTCGCGCAGACGCTCCATGGCTTGGCAGGCCTGGGCTTCGCTGGTTTCGGGCAGGATCACGCAGAACTCGTCGCCGCCGTAACGCCCGGCCTGGTCGCCCTCGCGCAAACTGCGCCGCAGCTCAGCACTGAGCTGGCGCAGTACACAGTCGCCGACCACATGGCCAAAGGTGTCGTTGATGGTCTTGAAGTGATCGATGTCGATCAGGGCAATCACCGCGTGCCCCTGTTGCTGCTTGCACGCCTGGAACTTGAGCTGCAGCAGGTCCTTCCAGGCGCCGTGGTTGAACAGCCCGGTCAGGCTGTCGGTCAGGCTCAGGGCGCTCAGCCGGCGCTTGTGGTCGCCCAGCTTGATCGCAAGCTGGTAGCACACCCAGCCCAAGGCCAGCGGGTACAGCCCCAGCATTGGCAGGCACGCATAGACCTGCAGGGGCGTGGCGGTCAATTGCAAGCCAGGGCCGAGCAGCAGGATGGCGGCGAGTATGCCAGCCAGTTGCGCCAGCACCCCGCGAAAGACCATGCGCTTGCCGCCGGCGGCGACGTTGTTCATCGTCATCATCGCCAGCACGGTCACGCTGGGCAACGGGTTGAAGTGCATGGCGGCGGTCCAGAACCCGCCCATCAGGGAGTCCAGCAGGAGGTTGCGCTGTTCCGCCTGGTAAGGCGTTGTCGAGCGGGCAGCCCACAGGTAGGCCACGTGCGGCCACAGTAAACCATTGAACAGTAACAGCAGCCATGCCCAGGAGGGGGGCGACAGCGGCGCAATGGCCGCCATGACAGTGAACAGGCCGATTCCCAGGCCAATGACCCGCGGCAGGTAGATGCGCTTGACGAATGAAAGTCCTTTGCCGTTGCGGTTATCCATAGTGCTCACAGTTTTCTGTCGGTGTACCGTTCATCGCATAACACGCATGAATATTGTTGAACAGTGTGTCATTGGCGAGAAATGACCTTGCAAGCCAATTCACGGTTGATTCGATCACGGTGGGGCAGTTGATAACCAGGCTCAGGTACTACTGAGCACTCGCAGGCGGGGGCGGGGCAACCTGGACTCACCGCATGACGGGCAAACTGATGGGTAGCCCCTGGCCTGTGAGTGAGCAGGACCAGGGGCATGAACTCACCGTAGCGGCACGCTGAGTATCATTTGTGCTCATGTCTGCTGCGCGCGGACCGGGGCTGGTCTTCGTTCAGAAGCCGCGAGGGTGGTTTGCCACTGTCACTGCGCACTTGTGCATGGCTGATCAAGGCGAAGATGAAACTGCCACCGATGATGTTGCCCGCCAGCGTCGGCAGTGCAAATTCCAGCCAGAAGCGGCTCCAGGTTTCGTCGCCAGCCCACACCAGGTAGGACACTTCGACTGACCCCACCACTATATGAGTGAAATCGCCAAGGGCCATCAGGTAGGTGATCATCAGAATGATCCAGATCTTGGCGTGCTCCATTGAAGGGATCATCCAGACCATGGTGGCAATCATCCAGCCTGAGACTATGCCCTTGGCGAACATCTGGCTGATGTCGTTCTTCATTACCTTGCGACCGACCTCCAGGAATGCCACATCGGTCTTGCTGTCGAATATCGGCAGTTCCAGCATCACCCAGGCTACCAGCAGGGTACCTGCCAGGTTGCCAAGCAACACCACGCCCCAGAGGCGTAGCAGGCGTCCGAAGTTGGCCAGCGTAGGGGCGGTCATGACGGGCAGCACCGCGGTGAGCGTATTTTCGGTGAACAGTTGCTGGCGGGCCAGGATCACTGCAAGAAAGCCCGCACTGTAGCCGATGCTGGCGACCACCTGGGCACCAGCGCCTTCTGGCAGGCGGGCGTAGAATAGCCCCATGGCCATCAACGACAGCCCCATGGACAGGCCGGCGGCAAGTGCCGACCACCACAACGCGGCAAGTGTACGTTCCAGCTCCTGGTCGCCCTGGTAGCGAATGATTTCGTGCAGCACTGCCGCCCGTGGCGGTTGGCTGTGGCTGACCTCCTGCTCTTCATCTGCAGAGAGGCCGGGGGTTTTCTCGCTTTGCCCATTGCTCATGGCCGCTACGCTCCGTGGTGTGTTTCTTTACAGATCCACGGCGCTTTCATTAGTTGCCGGTTAGCGGCAAAACGGTGATGGAAAAGTTTTTCAGAACAAGGTGTTGACTCTGATTTCAAAGCGCGTATTATTCGCCTCCTCGCAGCGATGAACGCTTCGGGGCAAGCGGTAAGTTGTTGAAGTTGTTAGCTTTCGAAAGAAAGCGGTAGTAAAAAACTTCAAAATAAACGCTTGACAGGCTCTGAGGAAAGCGTAGAATGCGCGCCTCGGTTGAGACGAAAAGCTCTTAACCAAACGCTCTTTAACAAATCGAATCAAGCAATTCGTGTGGGTGCTTGTGAGTACGGACTGATAGTCAAAAAGATTATCAGCATCACAAGTGGCC
>NZ_JBICKH010000047.1:0-18826 GCF_043103905.1 Pseudomonas sp. yb_2
CTTGGCCGGTTTTTTATTGGGGGCGCTTTGCACCCCTTTTTCTCAGATCAGAACGAGGCGTTGGCCAAACCGTCCAGGTAGCGCTCGACATCCAGCGCCGCCATGCAGCCCGCACCGGCCGAAGTGATGGCCTGGCGGTAAACGTGGTCAGCCACGTCGCCAGCGGCAAACACACCCTCGACGTTGGTAGCGGTGGCGTTGCCTTCGCGACCGCCATTGACTACCAGGTAGCCGTCTTTGAGGGTCAGCTGGCCTTCGAACAGCGAAGTGTTCGGGGTGTGGCCAATGGCGATGAACACGCCGTCGACCTTGATTTCGTCGCTACTGCCGTCGTTGTTCTTCAGGCGCGCACCGGTTACACCCATGTTGTCACCCAGCACTTCGTCCAGGGTGGCGTTGAGCTTGAGCTCGATCTTGCCTTCGGCCACACGGGCGTTCAGCTTGTCGACCAGGATCTTCTCGGCGCGGAAGGTTTCGCGACGGTGTACCAGGGTCACTTTGCTGGCGATGTTGGCCAGGTACAGTGCCTCTTCCACGGCAGTGTTACCACCACCGACCACGGCGACCGGCTTGTTGCGGTAGAAGAAACCGTCACAGGTGGCACAGGCCGAAACACCCTTGCCCATGAAGGTTTCTTCCGACGGCAGGCCCAGGTAGCGAGCGCTGGCGCCAGTGGCGATGATCAGCGCATCACAGGTGTACTTGCCGCTGTCACCCTGCAGGGTGAACGGCTTGTTGGCCAGGTCGACAGCGTTGATGTGGTCGAAGACGATTTCGGTTTCAAAACGCTCGGCGTGCTCTTGCATACGCTGCATCAGAGCCGGGCCGGTCAGGCCGTGGGGGTCGCCCGGCCAGTTGTCGACTTCGGTGGTGGTGGTCAGCTGGCCACCCGCCTGCATGCCGGTGATCAGCAGCGGCTTGAGGTTGGCACGGGCGGCATACACCGCAGCGCTGTAACCGGCAGGGCCGGAACCGAGAATGATGACGCGCGAATGACGTACTTCAGACATGTCGAACTCCTGTCGAGCGGGCCGCAGGGCCGGCATCGGTGTACCGGCTGCGCCAGCCAAGAAATTAAAAAGGACCCACGCAGCACTTGGGGAAGGCTAAAACGCGCAGGCCCGCAAAGCGAAAAGTTGAGCGCACTGTAGCGAGGTCGCAAAGATTAAGGAAATATCCTTAGACAATCCACCTCATAGGCATCGCCTATGCTGCGATTTCATCGATAAACAAGCCCCGGGCGCTTTTGTTACATCCCGTTTCCCGCCCACGGCGTGCCTTTCGTCGGCGCGGCAAACTCGGTAAGGTCAGCGCGTTTTCCTTCTCTGCGGAGTCTCTAGATGCAAGCCCCTGTCCTCTCTGGCCCCCAATACCTGCGCGAAGGCCTGAAACTGGTGCTGAGCCCCAACCTGCGGTTGTTCGTGCTGCTGCCTCTGGCGGTCAACCTGTTGCTGTTCGGTGGCCTGATCTACTTCGCCGGCCACCAGTTCGGCCTGTGGCTCGATGCCCTGATGCCCACGCTGCCTGACTGGCTTAGCTTCCTCAGCTACATCCTCTGGCCGCTGTTCGTTGCCTTGCTGGTGCTGATGGTGTTCTTCACCTTCACCTTGGTGGCCAATATCATTGCCGCGCCGTTCAACGGCTTTCTGGCGGAAAAGGTCGAGGTGGTAGTGCGTGGCGAAGACACCTTCCCAGCCTTCAGCTGGGGCGAGCTGGCAGCCATGGTACCGCGCACCTTCAGCCGCGAAATGCGCAAGCTGGGCTACTTCCTGCCACGCGCCATCGGCCTTTTCGTCCTGTCGCTGATCCCGGTGGTCAACGTGGTGGCTGCGCCGCTATGGCTGATCTTCGGCGTGTGGATGATGGCCATCCAGTACATCGACTACCCGGCGGACAACAACAAGATGAGCTGGCAGGACATGCTCGCCTGGCTGCGCCAGAAGCGCTGGCAGAGCCTGGGCTTTGGCGGCATCACCTACCTGGCGCTGATGATTCCAGGCGTGAACGTGCTGATGATGCCGGCGGCAGTGGCCGGGGCTACGTTGTTCTGGGTGCGGGAGCGGAGCTGAAGGAGCGAGGGGCTGCAGGGCAGCCCCTTTTTGCGGATTGCTTTTTAGAAGTCGGAGAAACTGTAGGGTTCGAGGGTGGCAATCTGAGAAAGCAGTATTAGATGTTCCACTGCCTTAACCTTCTCGAGGTTAGCAAGGTCGCTTGACCCGCCGAACGCCAAGGCTGGAACGAACCCATACATTTCATCATGCTTTAGCATGCCCAATTTCTTCTTTGCGGGCTCGAACATACCATCAAAGTCAACAGACGCCTTCTCTTTGCCAAGGAAGAAACCTTGCACTTCCCTGTCCATATCCGCCGCCGTCAACTCATATTCACTGCCCCTGTATCGTGAAATATGAGCCAAAATCTTTACTGAGAAACCCGTTTTCTCTCCAAAGAGATACAGGTCACCAAATGCGCCGCGAGCGATCAGGTGGTATCTATCCCGCTTCTCCAATATTGTGCCTTCGATAAGCGAGGCAGTTACCCCTTCATATTCCTGGGGGTTGACAGTCCAAAATATCCCGTCACCATACCCGCACCAACCGTGCTCACTCCAATACGCTAACAATTTGTTCGGCAAGATCCCTCTGTATCGATCCAGACTTGAGGGAGGAACCTCCTGTCGAAAAAACGGCTCACCAACTTGCTCTACAAACAGGGAAAAAACCTCATCCACGGTGAAACCCTCAAGCGACTAGCATTCATGGATTGTGCAAAGCTGCTAGAGATGACAGGGTTTCCTTTGCCTGCTTCACCGAGAGCTTTCTAGCTTCAATGGCATTCATAGTTATCATAAGATCTCTCTGAATTCTCTCCTGCAACTTAGAAGTTCAGCTATTCAGTTGTTACCGTGGGTAAGGCTGGAGATTTTTATCGTTCTTTAGATCGAGCGCCGCGCAGGCGAAACTCGATCCCATGGCCATTACAAATTATCAAAGACTCAACCGACTGGAAAACTGTTCCACTACATCCATCACCCGGGCGATTTCCTCGGTGGCGGTGCTGGCTGACTGCGGCATTAGTCTGGCTGCTCGGAAAAAGAGTAAGGTTGAAGATCTGTCAATTGCGCCAGAAAGATCAAGTGTTCAACAGCGCTGACTTTTTTAAGATGTTGCAGGGAGTCAGCCCCGCCCAGCATGAGCGCGGGGAAAAAGCCGTACATCTCGTCATGTTTAAGTCTACCCAGTTTTTCCTTGGCGGGATTGAAGAGACCATTGAAATCCATTGACTCCACTTCTCTTGACAAAATAAAGCCTTGAAGCTCAGTATTTAGTTGTTCCTTTGTGAATTCAGTTCGATAAAATATGTACTGAGCCCCAACGCTTGTTATCTCCAATGAAAAGCCAGTTTTCTCTCCCCAAAGATACAAGTCGCCGAAGGCACTTCTCGCAATCAAATGATAGTTGTCGTGCGAAGCAAGTTCCGTGCCTGCGATCCAGCAGGAAACTACGGCGTCATATTCTTGCGGATCGACTAGCCAGAATATGCCCTCACCGTAGCCCCCCCACCCATGCTCGGACCAATATTCCAAAAGCTTGGGAGGAAGCTTGTCTCTGTATCTTTCGATTGTGGAGCCAGGTACTTCCCGGCGGTCAATCGGCGGACCGAAACTCTCAATCAAATTGGCAAATACTTTATCCATTTCAACCTTCTCACCTTAGCACTTATGTAATTTGACATTCATGCGGATTGAGCCTCTGGACTCCAGGGGTACCCTTTCGGCCGCTTTCTTTAAGTTGGGTATCCTGGTTTTCCATTGGGCGCCTATCACTGAGTTTACCTGGCGGTCCCCAAAGTCCGATATGACGTCTCTACCTCCGGCGACGAGATCCGGATTGTGCAGTGCTGCTGTAATTGACATCCGATTTCTGGCTTTTTCTATTGCAACCCGTTGCGCTTCAAATGGGCCCATGGTTTTCCTGAGCTCTTTTTCAATTTTTTCCTTGATAAATTCTTGCTCCTTTTTTCTCGCTCTCTGGGCGAGCCCTTTATTGCGCTGATTTGGGTTTTTAACTTTTTCCAAAAATTCTTCAACGGTCATCCAGTTGAGCCCGTCTTCCTGGCCATTCAACTGTCGTTTGAATTCGCCTATTTTGTATTCCGGTACTTTATCAGCTTTGAAACATTCAACGTTATGCAATGCCATCGCGCCCGGATGGGTCTTTGTTGGTGCTTTCCTGGGCTGATTCGGGCTAACGGGCTGCGGATCATCCATCGCCCCCTTGCGCCGCTCCGGCACCTGCAGATCCGGCCGTTTCTTCAACCCCTCTTCATGCTGGAGCATCCATTGCCCCAGCCGCGCGCCTTTGCGGCTGGCCGCCATTTCCTGGGCCAGCACCCGGGCATCGCCGCGCCCGCGGGTGAGGTACGACACAATTGCCCCCAACAACAGCACCACGACTTCCACATGGCCTTGGGCAATCTGATGCGTGGCCCGGGATATCGCATAGGGGTCGTCCCGGCAGAACGGGCCGGTGCCTTCATTGCCGCAGGTGCCTTCCCAGGCGAAGCGGATGCCATCGACGTAGTACTCGCCGATCCGCGGCAAGCCCTCGACGAAGAACTCGGCGATGGAAGCCAGCCCCAGCGCGCCAAGGATCCAGCCGCTGACCTTGAGGCCCATGGCCGCGCCTGCGCCGGCGAACGGAATGGTTCCGGCGCCGCCGGCGAATGCGCCTACCGTCGCGCCAAGCAGGCCACCGGTAATGGTGCTGCCGACGACGATCATCGCCATCTGCTGCACGACCCTCAGCAGTTCGTCGACGATGCTGTTGATGTCGAGGTCGGCGAAGCGCTGGCGTAGCAGGTGCGCCGCCTGCCATTCGGCGTGGTAGAAGGCTGTGCGGACAGCTTCGATCCGGCGCAGGTTGAGGCCCAGTGAGGCGACCTCTTCATTGAGGCTGGTGCGGAACTGGCCACCGCTTGGGTAGCCCACCATGGCGATGACACGTGACTCGATCTCGTGCCAGGAGGGCACGAGGTAATCCAGGTACATGAGGTGTCTCCCTGACAACGTGTGCAGGGGGAAATCCCATCATGGATTCGGATCGGAGGTTTCTGAGTCAGTTGTAGGAAAATGCGACTTCGTTTCCGGCATGCTCGGCGAAGTTCAGCTGTTCAGTTGTTGCTGTGGGTAAGGCTGGAAATTTTTATCGTTCTTGAGATCGAGCGCCGCGCAGGCGAAGCTCGATCCCATGGCCATCACAAACCCCAAGCCATATCAAAGACTCAGCCGGCTGGAAAACTGCCCCACCACATCCACCACCCGCTTCGCCCCGTCCTGGATCTCGACAATTACGCTGCCCGTCTCATCCGCCAGCGCCAGCCCCTGTTCGGCTTGGCGCTTGCTGGTGTCGATGATCGACACCGCCGCCTGCGCCAGTTGTTCGTTCTGCTGTACCACCCGGGCGATTTCTTCGGTGGCGGTGCTGGTGCGAGAGGCCAGTTGGCGCACTTCGTCGGCAACGACGGCAAAGCCCCGCCCTTGCTCGCCCGCGCGGGCAGCTTCGATGGCCGCGTTAAGGGCCAGCAGGTTGGTCTGCCCGGCAATGTCGCTGATGGTCTTGATGATCGAACCGATCACCCGCGACTGGGTATCCAGCGCCTGGATGCCGTCGGCGGCCTCTTGCATCGAAGCCTCCAGTCCACGCATCACGGTGACAGTCTGGGTGACCACTTCGGTGGCCTTGCGAGCACTGACATCGGTACCCAGCGAGGTGTTGTAGGCGACATCTGCCGCCTCGGCCACTGCCAGCTCCTGGTTGACCTGGTCGGTGATCACGGTGGCGAACTTGACCACCTTGTACAGCACATCGTGGGCATCGAAGATCGGGTTGTACGAGGCCTCCAGCCAGATCACCCGGCCATGGGCATCGATGCGCTTGAAGCGCTCGGCAATATATTCGCCACGGCGCAGCCTTTCCCAGAACGCTTGGTAGCCAGCCGAGTTGACCTCCTGCGGTTCGCAGAACATGCGGTGGTGCTTACCGCGAATCTGCTCCAGGCGATAGCCGACGGTGGCCAGGAAACGATCGTTGGCAGTGAGAATGATGCCGTCGAGGTCGAACTCGATCACCGCAGTCGAGCGCATCAGGGCCTTGATCAGGCTTTCGTGCTCGCGTGAGGTCTCGATGGTTCGCGTGAGGTCGCTGGAATGCAGGGTGAAGTACTTGATGCGCCCCTCGCTGTTCTTCACCGGCTGCAGGATCGAGCGCAGCCAGGCTTCCTGACCATTGCCCCGCAGAAGACGGAACGCACCGTTCAGGTGTTCACCACGGCTGATCGCACTTTTCATGCGCTGGTAGAAGTCCAGCGACTTTACGTGGGCGGGGACGATGTCCTCGATATTGCGTCCAAGCAATTGTTCGGCACGGTAGAGCATCTCGCTCTCGAAATTGCCGTTGACCATCTCGATCCGTCCCTGAGGGTCGAGCTGCAGCACCAGCATCTCGCTGTCGAGACTACTCTTGACCTGTTCGATGGACATCAGGTCTTCGCGCAGTTGCCGGATTTCTTGCTTGAGCTTGTTGTTGAACATCACCGCTCTCCTGGAGCGCATCACGTAGTCGAATGCATCTTCATCGGCTGCCGGCTACACCTTCTTGAGTGCTGTGCGAGGAAATATTCATAAAGGCAAAAATGCCGGCAGTCAGGCGTCATCTTTACGTCACAAGGCGGTCACATTAGCGCAACCCGGCAGGCGGAAACTTTTTGTCATGAATACACCCGCCCTACGTATTACCCTGGTCAGCGAAACCTTCCCACCCGAGATCAATGGCGTGGCCAACACCCTTGGCCGCCTCAGTGATGGGTTGCGCCAACGCGGCCATGAGGTCGAGGTGGTGCGCCCGCGCCAGGCCGGCGAAGGGCACGTGCACAACGATCCGCAGCTGATGCTGTGCCGTGGCTGGGCGCTGCCGGGCTACCCGGGTTTGCAGTGGGGCGAGGTGTCGATGCACAAGCTGTTGCGCCGCTGGCGCCGGCAGCGCCCGGATGTACTGTACATCGCCACCGAGGGGCCGCTGGGGCTCAGCGCTCTACGCGCGGCCCGACGCCTGGGGGTGGCGGTGGTCAGTGGCTTTCACACCAACTTCCCGCAGTATTCCGGCCAGTACGGCCTGGGCCTGCTGGCGCGCCTGCTCACTCACTACTTGCGCTGGTTCCATCGGCGCACGGCAATCACCTTGGTGCCGAGTGCCAGCCAGCGCCTGGAGCTGGAGCGTCGCGGTTTCGAACGCCTGGAGTTGCTGGCCCGAGGGGTCGATGCCTGCCTGTTCAATCCGGCCCGGCGCAGCCAGGCCCTGCGCGAAAGCTGGGGGCTAGGCCCGGAGGACATCGCCGTACTGCATGTCGGGCGGCTGGCGGCGGAAAAGAACCTTGGCTTGCTACGGCCTTGCTTCGAGGCATTACGCAAGACGTATCCACAAAAGCGCCTGCGCCTGATCATGGTCGGCGACGGGCCTCAGCGCACCAAGCTCGAACAAGAGATACCGGACGCCGTGTTTTGCGGCGCCCAGCGCGGTGAACGACTGGCCGAGCACTATGCCAGCGGCGACCTGTTCCTGTTCCCGAGCCTGACCGAGACCTTCGGCAATGTGGTGCTCGAAGCCATGGCCTCAGGGTTGGCGGTAGTTGCTTATGACGAGGCGGCCGCCGCGCAGCATATTCGCCATGGCCACAGTGGCGCGCTGGCGATGCCGGGGGACCAGGCGGCGTTTGTCGATGCAGCGTGCTGGTTGCTGGAAGAAGTGGAGACCTTGCGCAGGGTGCGCCTGAATGCGCGACAGCATGCCAGCCGCCAGGGCTGGCCGGCGATTGTCGAACAGTTCGAGGGGTATCTGAACAGCGCATGCCGGCAACCTGGTGCTACGGCTGGGCGTTCTGCGCAATGTTTGCAGCGCCTGTGAGATCCAGCGCCGCCCGCGCGGCACTCGATCTCACAGGTGCCAAAACATCACGTCAGGCACTCTTCAGGCCAGGGCTTTCTCGATGGCCTGCACCACCGCTGGGTCATCCGGCGCCGTGCGCGGCGAGAAACGCGCCAGCACCCGGCCATCCTTGCCCACCAGAAACTTCTCGAAATTCCAGGTAATGTCACCGGGGAACTCGGCCCCCTCCCCTGCCAGCAGGCGGTACAACGAATGGCGCTGCGGCCCGTTGACCTCCAGCTTGCTCCCCAGCGGGAAACTGACCCCGTAGTTGAGGCTGCAGAAGTCCTGGATTTCCTTTTCGCTACCCGGTTCCTGCCCGGCAAACTGGTTGCACGGCAGGCCAAGCACATTGAAGCCCTTGTCCTTGTAGATCTGGTAGAGGTTTTCCAGGGCCTTGTATTGCGGCGTCAGGCCACATTTGGAGGCAACGTTGACCACCAGCACCACTTGGCCCTTGAAGGGTGCGAGGGGCAGCTCTCCGCCGTTCAGCGCTTCCAGTTTCAGGTCGTGAAATGCACTCATGATGAAATCCCCTCTCAGGTTCCCGGTTGCCGTGCAGGCGAATTCCGCCCACTAAAAAGGCGCTCGTCCAAACCGTTCACCTCCCGTAGGAAGGCAAATCGGCTTGCCCGAGCGCCTGGCGACTTTCTGAGCTTAGCGCAGAAAATCAGTGGTGATGGCCACCTTCACCGTGGATGTGACGGTGAGCGATTTCTTCGTCGCTGGCGTCACGCACGTTCACAACCTTGACCTGGAAGGTCAGGCGCTGACCGGCCAGTGGGTGGTTGCCATCAACGGTGACGTCGTCGCCGTCGATGTCGCGGATGGTGACGATCTGCATCTGGCCGTCCGGCGCCGAAGCGTGGAACTGCATGCCCACTTCCAGCTCGTCGACACCTTCGAACAGGCTACGGTTCAGGGTGCTGACGAGTTCGGCCAGGTACTCGCCGTAGGCCTCTTCAGGTTCAATGGAAACGTTCAGTTCGTCACCAGCCTGCTTGCCTTCCAGGGCTTTTTCCAGGCCCGGGATGATGTTGCCGGCACCGTGCAGGTAAACCAGCGGCGCGCCACCGGCGGAGCTGTCGATGGTCTCCCCGGCGTCGTTGGTCAGGGTATAGTCGATGGAGACAGCCTTGTTGGCGGCGATCAGCATGGGGCAAGACCTTTTGCAAAAGAATGTAGAGCGGACAAGTGTAACCTTGCCATCGTCCGATTGCGAACGTGGTGCAGACGAGCAACGGCCCATCAGTCGGATCAACGGCTTTCATCAGGACGAAGAAGGCCACTGGGTGGCGGAACTTTCGTGCGGCCATACCCAGCACCTGCGCCACCAGCCGCCGTGGCAGGCACGCCCCTGGGTGCTCGACCCGGCACAACGTGCGCAACACATCGGCCAGCCTTTCGCTTGCGGCTGGTGCGCACAAGGGGCCGATAGCGCTACCCTTGACCGCTAATTTCTTGCACCGCTTATTTCGAGAAGCACGCATGCAGACATTTTTCATTGCGCCGACCGACTTTGGTGTCGGCCTGACTTCGATCAGCCTGGGCCTGGTGCGCACCTTGGAGCGTGCCGGCCTGAAGGTCGGCTTCTTCAAGCCTATCGCCCAGCCCCACCCGGGTGACACCGGCCCCGAGCGCTCCACCGAACTGGTCGCCCGCACTCACGGCATCAAGCCACCGGTCCCACTGAGCCTGGCCCACGTCGAGCGCATGCTCGGCGATGGCCAACTGGACGAGCTGCTTGAAGAAATCATCCGCCTCTACCAGCAAGCCTGCGTCGGCAATGACGTGGTTGTGGTCGAGGGAATGGTGCCCACGCGCCACGCCAGCTACGCAGCGCGGGTCAACCTGCACCTGGCCAAGAGCCTGGATGCCGAGGTAATCCTGGTATCGGCCCCGGAAAACGAAGTGCTCAGCGAGCTGTCTGGCCGGGTCGAACTGCAGGCCCAACTGTTTGGCGGCCCACGCGACCCGAAAGTGCTGGGGGTGATCCTCAACAAGGTGCGTACCGACGAGAGCATGGCGGACTTCGCCACCCGCCTGCGCGAGCACTCGCCATTGCTGCGCGGTAATGACTTCCGCCTGCTTGGCTGCATCCCCTACCAGCCCGAGCTGAACGCACCGCGGACCCGCGATGTGGCCGAGCTGCTCGGCGCCCAGGTGCTCAATGCCGGCGATTACGAGCAGCGGCGCATGAGCAAGATCATCATCTGTGCACGCACGGTGGCCAACACGGTCCCGCTACTGACCTCGGGCACCCTGGTGGTAACCCCGGGCGACCGCGACGACATCATCCTCGCTGTCAGCCTGGCAGCGATCAATGGCGTCCCCCTGGCCGGCTTGCTGCTGACCAGCGACAGCAAGCCTGACGTGCGTATCCTTGGCCTGTGCCGCGGTGCCCTGCAGGCCGGCCTGCCGATCCTTTCGGTCAGCACCGGCTCGTACGACACCGCCAACCAGCTCAACTCGCTGAACCGCGAAATCCCGGTGGACGACCGCGAGCGTGCCGAGTTCATTACCGACTTCGTCGCCAGCCACCTCGACGCGGCCTGGCTGCACCAGCGCTGCGGCACGCCGCGCGAACTGCGCCTGTCACCGGCAGTGTTCCGCTACCAGCTGATCCAACGTGCGCAGCAGGCCAACAAGCGCATCGTCCTGCCAGAAGGCGCCGAGCCACTGTTGGTGCAGGCCGCAGCCATCTGCCAGGCCCGCGGCATCGCCCGCTGTGTGCTGCTGGCCAAACCCGAAGATGTTGACTCCGTGGCCCGCGCCCAAGGCATCACGTTGCCGCCAGGGCTGGAGATTCTCGACCCCGAACTGATCCGCGGGCGCTACGTGGAACCCATGGTCGAGCTGCGCAAAAGCAAGAACCTCAACGCACCGATGGCCGAGCAGCAGCTGGAAGACCCGGTGGTGATCGGCACCATGATGCTGGCCCTGGACGAAGTGGACGGCCTGGTCTCTGGCCTGGTGCACTCCACGGCCAACACCATCCGCCCGGCCCTGCAGCTGATCAAGACCGCACCCGGCTCGAGCCTGGTCTCGTCGGTGTTCTTCATGCTGTTCCCCGAGCAGGTGCTGGTGTACGGCGACTGCGTGATGAACCCGCACCCAAGCGCTGCCGAGCTGGCGGAGATTGCCCAACAGAGTGCCGCCTCGGCGCAGGCCTTCGGCATCGCGCCACGGGTGGCGATGATCAGCTATTCAAGCGATTCGGCCAGCGATGAAGAGGTCGAGAAAGTGCGCGAAGCGACACGCCTGGCACAGGACGCGGCGCAGGAGCTACTGATCGATGGGCCGTTGCAGTATGACGCAGCGGCCAACCCGGCGATCGCCCGAGAGCTGGCGCCGGCTAGCCCGGTGGCCGGGCGCGCCACGGTGTTCGTGTTCCCCGACCTGAATACCGGCAATACCACGCACAAGGCGGTACAGCGCAGTGCCGACGGGGTCAGCCTGGGGCCGATGCTGCAGGGTTTGCGCAAGCCGGTGAACGACTTGCCGCGAGGGGCGCAGGTTGACGATATCGTGCATACCATAGCCCTGACGGCGATTCAGGCCAGCGTGGCGCGCTAAAAGCAGAGGCTTCTTTGCAAGCCTTGTGGGAGCGGGACTGCCCGCCCCCACAGAGCCGCAAAGCGGCCCTTAAGGTCAATCAGGGATACTGCTGAACCTGACCTTGCTGCTCATACTGCTGACCCGGAATCGGCTTCAGGTTCACTTCCACACGGCGGTTCTGCGCACGACCATTGGCGTCAGCGTTGCTGGCGATCGGCTGGTCCGGGCCCATGCCACGTACAGAGATACGCGAGGCATCCACACCCTGCGAAGTCAGGTAGGTGCTGACCGCCTGCGCACGGCGCTGGGACAGGTCCATGTTGTGCTGGCGGCTGCCCGTGCTGTCGGTGAAGCCGACCACTTCGATGGTGTTCTGGTTGAACTGCTTGAACGAGCCAGCCAGGTTGTTCAGTGGCGAGTAGAAGCTTGGGGCGATGTTGGCCGAGTCGGTGGCGAAGGTGATGTTGCCCGGCATGATCAGCTTGATCTGGTCACCCTGACGCTGCACTTCCACACCCGTGTTGGCCATCTGTGCGCGCAGCTCGGCTTCCTGCTTGTCGGCGTAATAGCCGTAACCTGCAGCGGCAGCACCCACTGCTGCGGCACCGATCAGGGCCCCCTTGCCACGGTTGTTGTGGTCGATGGCGGCACCCGCGATGGCACCGGCCAGCGCGCCCAAACCGCCGTACTTGGCAGTCTTGCTCATCCCTGTGGAGCCCTGCGCCTGACCCTGGTTGTCGTAAGGGTTCTGGCCGGCGCAGCCGGTCATCAGTGCAGCGGCGGTTGCGACGATAATCAGACGACGCATGGTGAACATGGACAAGCTCCTACTGAAATTCATAAATGCGGCAGATCCCAAGGGGTTCTATGCCAGCCTTGGAACGCATCGGCAACGAAAAATTCCATGAAAGTGCCTTCATGTGCCATCAGGCACGCACGAATGGGTTTTCACGCATCTCGTCGCCCAGACGGGTGTCGGGCCCGTGGCCGGTCACCACGACGGCCTCTTCGTCCAACCGGTACAGCCGCTCCTTGATGGAACGCACGATTGCCCGCTGGTCGCCACCCCACAAATCGGTGCGGCCAATACCCCGGCGGAACAGGGTGTCACCGGCAATCAACAACTTGGCGTCGGCGAACCAGAAGCTCATCGAGCCCGGGGTATGGCCTGGCGTATGCAACGCCACACCGCAGCCGCAGGCCAGTTCTTCGTCATCGCCCAGCCAGCGGTCCGGTGCCGGTACCGGGGTGTAAGGTACGCCGAACATCTGGCACTGCATCTCAAGGTTGTCCCACAGCATCTGGTCGTCCTTGTGCAGGTGCAGCGTGGCACCCGTCAGCTCCTTGAGCTTGCCTGAGGCGAGGAAGTGGTCGAAGTGCGCATGGGTGTGGATGATGCTCACCAGCGTCAGGCCGTGGACCTGCAGGCGGGCAAGGATCTTGTCCACATCACCACCCGGGTCGACGACCATGGCTTTCTTGGTCAGGGGGTCGCCGATCAGCGTGCAGTTGCACTGCAAGGGGCCGACGGGGAAGGTTTCGCGGATGAGAGCAGGCGGGGCTTGGGTCATGGTGTTCTCGCAGGTGAAGCTGGGTTCTGCTGGGTTCTGCTGGGAGCCTGACAGGAAAATGGGGTGGGTGCACGAGGTTCATGCCTTGAGCGAAGTGGCGCCTGCGAGACCGAGCGCCGCCCGCGCGGCGCATCGCGAGCAAGCTCGCTCCTACATTTGTTTCGGGCCAGTTATTCCTGAGGCGGAGGTGCGCGCCACCTTGGTGCCCACCTCGATATTGCGTGGAACAAACAAGGCGGTCGCGCGCGAGGGTGCAGGCAATACTGGCCCGAAACAGATGTAGGAGCGAGCTTGCTCGCGATGCGCCGCGCGGGCGGTGCTCGATCGCCCAGGCACCCAATGCCTCAAGGCAAAAACAACCTGAACAACCCGCCCCCAAGCGCCCCGCCGTTGGAAATCTCGATCCGCCCGCGCACCCCGCCGCTTTCATGCAATGCTGCGATCCGCGCCGCAAAATACAACCCAAGGCCGGTACTGCCGCTGGTCGAGTCGATGCCCTGGATGTAATCCTCCTGGCGCTCGAGCATGTGCTTTGGATAACCCGGGCCGTCATCGTTGACGCAAATGGCCAACTGGTTGTCGGCCTCTTCGATGGTGATCAGCAAGGCGTGCCCGGCAAAGCGGGTGGCGTTGGTGATGACGTTGGCGATCACCGAGGCCACCAGTTCGCGGTCGAAGAAACCCAGCGGGTTGTCGGTGTCGATGCGCCAAGTGGCGAGAATGTCGTTGTGCTTGAGTACTTCCTCGTGCGCCGCCAGCTGAGCTTCGATGAAATCATCCAGCTCATGGTAGTCCGGGCATACCGGCAACTGGTTCACACCCAGTTTGTACAAGCCCAGCAACTGCACCAGCATGCCGTTGAGGTGACGAAACTCATGCTCCATGATCCCCTGTTCGGCACCGCCGCGCAGTTCCTCGGGCAACCGCTCCACCCACTGGCTGTGGGACTGGATCAGCGCCGACAACGAACTTTTGAGGTCGTGCACGGTGGAGGCGATCACCGTGGAAAAATCCAGCCCCTGATTGTCTTGATTCATGCGCCGAACACTCGGATGTGCAGTTTGCGGTAACGGTCATAGCGATTGTCGCTGGCAGGGATCCCGGCCACGCTGGTCAAGGCGTCGCGGCACTCCTGCATGATCGCAGGCTGAGGGTTGTCACCACCGATGCGCAGCAGCGCCTGGGCGGTGTTGAGGGCGATGCTGATATTCTTCGGCTGTAAACCCAATGCCTTTCGGAACAGTTGCAACGCCTCGCCAAGCTGCCCTCCCTGGTAACTGCGCACACCCTGCCGGTTGAGGGTGACCGCTTCGGTAATAGCGTTGAGCACGCTGGGGTCATCCGTCAGCTTGCCCACTTTCTCCATGACCTTGGGGTCATCGCCATAACTTTCCACACAGTTCTTCAGCACGCCGATGGCGGCGGCTTCCTGCCCCATCGCCTGCAATTGCGCAGCGACAGTCAGGGCCGAATCGACAGAGAAGAACTGGTTCATCTTGTCCAGACGCTGAATCGCCTGTTCTGTCAACTTGCCGGCCGTTTCCGGGTCGCCGGCCTGCTGCAGGCTGGCAGCCTTCATCATCCGCGCACGCACCTGCAGGCCTTGGTCCTCGGGGTTTTCCTTGGCCACTTCGCTGAGCGTGGTGTTGATCTCGACCCGGGTACGGGCGTCCAGGCCGAAGCCTGCATTCTTGCTCATCAACGCCTGCACCAGGCCAAGGTTGTTTTCGGCATCCTTGTAGCGCGAACTCTGCCCCTGGTTCACCGCATGACGGAACGCCTTCGATGCGCTCTCGAAGTCTTCGTTCTCCAGCGCCAGCTTGCCCAGCGTCGACTGCCGACGCACCGACAAAGGCGACAGGCGCACGGCTTCTTCAAGCAGGTTCTGCGCGCGCCGGGTATCCCCCTGAGCCACCAGCACCTCGGCCATGCCATCGTAAAGGCCTGGCATGATCGGGAACGCCTTGAGCGCCTGCTCGTATACACCCTGGGCCTGAGCATTCTGACCACGCTTGTGCATCAGTGCGCCCAATGCAGCATATACCCACGGCTGCGGACGGCTGGCCAGGATGGCCTTGAGGAATTTTTCCAGTTCCTCGAAACGGTTGAGGTTGCGCAGGGCATCGGCCCGGTAGCGCAAGCACAAGGGTGCCAGGCGCGGATCCTTCTTGCACAGCTCGGCGCAGGCCGCCAGTACTTCGGCCGGACGGTTGCGGTCCAGCGCCTGCAGGATCGGCTTCAGCAACGTCTTGCGCTGGAACAGTTTCTCGACGCGCTGGGCAAGGCCAACCCGGTTGAACGGTTTGGTCAGGTAGGCATCGGGCTCGTGCTCGATGGCGCTAAGGACAATCGCCTGACTGCTCTCGGCAGTGACCATGATGAACACGCACTCATGGCTGATGTGCTTGTCGATGATCAGGTCTTCAAGCACCTGCTGCCCGTTCTTCTTGCCATCGCCCAGATGGAAGTCCTGCAGGATGAAGTCATAGCGCTTCTGCGCGCACATGCGCAGCGCCTGCTCGCCGCTGTCAGCGGTGTCCACGTCGCGCACGCCCAACTCGCGCAACATGGAACGGGTCGACGTACGAAAGTCGGTAAAGTCGTCGACGATCAGAAAGCTCTTTTGCCCGTACTGCAGCATCAACACGACCTGCCTTGGAATGATTGAAAAATCGCGCGAGGCGATGCCACCGATCGCTGTATCGGCAGCTGGTCGGGAAAGATGAGGGTAGAGCATTGTCGGCCAAAAAATATGGCGTCAGGCCATCACTTTAACGAGCAATGCCCTGCAGGGCCAGTATCACGCCAGCAACCCCAGGGATTTGGCCTTGGCCACCGCCTGGGTGCGCCGCTCCACGCCCAACTTGCTGTTGATGTGGCTGGCGTGGGTCTTCACCGTGTGCAGGGAAATGAACAGCCGCTCGCTGATCTGCTGATTGGAACAGCCTTGGGCAATCAGTTCGAGCACAGCCATTTCGCGGCCACTCAGCGCTTCGCCGTTGCCCGTACTGGCGATTGGCACTGGCGGCAGGTGCTTGAGCAGTTCCGCCTGAACCGGGCAAGCGGCACCTGCCTGCAGTTGTTCCTGAAGCCATTGCGGGTGTTTTTCCAGCAGTGGCTGCATCGGCTGCATCACACCGCCATGCGCCGCTTCCAGCAAGCTTGGCAGCAACTGCGCGGCCTGCCCTTCCTTGCCTTCGTCCAACAGCAGGGAAAGCCATTGGCTCAAGGCGCTGACGGCGAGCATCATGCCGCCACTGGCCTGGCCGCGCTTTACCAGGCATGCCAGGCGTTGCACGGCATCGTCGCTACGCAACTGGATGCGATCAAGCAATGCCTGCTGCAACGCAATGTGCAACGGCAGCAGCGGATGGAATTCCGGTGCCGCCGCCGGCTGCTCGCCGCCATAGGTCTGACCCAGGCGCTGCAGCCAGGACTCCGCCAGGTCGATACGCCCCTGGGCCAGCCACAGTTCGCATTTGACCAGGGTAATCATGGCCAGGTAGTAGACCGGGGGCACATCCCAGATGTGCATCAAGCGTTCGGCCTCGGCCAGTTCGGCAAAGGCCTCGGCAAAGTGACCTTCCCGGCCATCGAGCGTGGCAATCACGCAATGACCAATGAGCACACTGATGTCCCGGCACGCTCGCGCCTCGCCCAGCCCCGCGCGCAAACGCGCGCGGCCCTGAGCCGGCTGCAGACGCGAGACCAGCAAGTAACCTTCGTAAAGCGTCAGCCGCGCACGCACGGCATACAGCCGCTGCGCCGAAAGCCCTTGCAGACGTTGCAGCCCT
Source organism: Pseudomonas sp. yb_2 (assembly GCF_043103905.1). NCBI lineage: Bacteria > Pseudomonadati > Pseudomonadota > Gammaproteobacteria > Pseudomonadales > Pseudomonadaceae > Pseudomonas > Pseudomonas sp. yb_2. The sequence goes on from NZ_JBICKH010000047.1 coordinate 16,906, forward strand.
TGGCGCACTTCGTCCAGCGCACGCAGCACTTCGCCACGGGCATGCAGCACCCGCGCCCGATCGTAATGCGCCAGCGCCTCGAACAAGGGGTTACCGACCCGCTGGGCCAGCTCCAGGGCCTCGCGGTTCCAGCCTCGGGCCCGCCAGAAGTCACCATCGGCAATGGCCAGGTTGGACAGCGTCGACAAACACACCAGCCGCTGGCCATAGCGCTTGCTCGGCAGGCTCTGCAGCGCTTCGCCGCAATAGGCCAGGGTGCGCTCGCGGTCGCCACGGCCACGGGCTATGACCCCACTGAGTGCCAGCCATTGGGCCAGCATCGACTTTTGCGCAGTCGCCGAAGGCGCGGGCAGAAAGCGACTGAGGTAGCCAGCCAGTTCCTCGGCAGCATCCAGCTGGCAAGCCAGCCCCAACGCCCAGCTGTACAGCACGATCAGCCGCGGCGTGCTGATCAACAGACTGTCGGGCAGGTCCATCTTCCAGCGCAGCAACATGCCGACATTCTGCTCGGCCAGCAGTTGCTCCTCGGACAGACTTTGCACCAGGTCGGCGGCAACATCGAGGTGGCCGGCACGCAAAGCCTGCTCCACCGCCTCGTCCAGCAGGTCTTGAGCTTCAAACCAGCGGCAGGCCCGCAAATGCAGAGCGACCTGCGATTCGCTCGCCTGGCGGCTGCGCAGCAGGTCGGAGAACAAATGGTGATAGCGGAACCAGTGGCCATGCTCGTCCAGCGGCACAAGGAACACCTGATGCGCCTGCAGGAAGCTCAGGACGGCGGCGCTGTCGTGGCGGCCACGCATCGCATCGCAAAGCGGAGCGCAGAAACGCTCCTGGCAGGCAGTTTCGTCCAAGAAGGCCTGCACGTCCGCAGGTAGCCTGTCGATGACTTCTTCAAGCAGGTAGTCGCGGATCAGGCCCTCGCCACCATGCAGCGCCTGGGGCAAGGCTTGCTCGTCAGCGCTGTCGCTGGCCGCCAACTGCCAGAAACGCAACCCGGCCACCCAGCCGTCGCTGCGCTGGATCAGATTGTCCAGTGCCTGGCCGCGCAGGCCGGTAGGCTGGCGACCGATCACTGCCAACGACTCATCCGCGGTGAGGCGCAGGTCCTGTTCGTTAAGCTCGACCAACTGCCGGGACAGGCGCAGGCGCGCCAGGTGCCAGCCTGGCCGCTGGCGGCTGGTCACCAGCAACACCAGGCCGGGGGGCAGGTGATTGAGGAAGAACTGCAGGCAACGGTCGAGCACCGGCCCCTGGGCCAGGTGATAGTCGTCCAGTACCAGCAGCAGCGGCGTATCAGCTTGCAGGTACAGCGCCAGCTCGTCGAGCAGGCCGTCGAGCCACTCTTCAAAGGCAAACGGCTGATGGCGCTGGCGCATTTTCAGCAGGCCCATGGCCTGGCCGCCCAGTGCCGGGCAGTATTGCTGCAGGCCTTCAAGCAAGCGCTCAAGGAAGCGGCCAGGGTCGGCGTCCCGCTGGCTCAGGCCAAGCCACAGGCTACGCCAGTGCTCGGGCAGTGTTTCGCAAAACTCGATGGCCAGGGAGCTTTTGCCGAAACCCGCCGGGGCATTGACCAGCAGCAGCCGCCCGCCCAAACCGGCTTCCAGCCGCTGGCACAACCGCAGGCGCGGCACATGGCCGTCTGGCAGCGGTGGCCGGAAGAAACGCCCGTCCCGCAGGCCAAGGGCCTGACTTGCGAATCCATGGGTACGGGACAGATCTGTCATGGCCGGCTCGTTCTGGTTGGAAGACAACGGCGGTATGGATGTTTGCGAGACTAGCCGTTAACGCTGCGCATTTGAAGATGATGGGCGCAATAGGCGCGGAAAAGACTGCGACAAAAAGCAACATGGCTGATGGACAGGGGCTGGGGCGGGGGTTTGGAGAGGTATTCAGGAGGTTGATTGCCTTGCCCGGCCTCTTC
>NZ_JBICKH010000048.1:0-17445 GCF_043103905.1 Pseudomonas sp. yb_2
CTTTTTGTCAAACGCGACAAAAAGTAACCAAAAAACGCTGGCTCCTATCATCCGGCCCCTGCGCTGCGCTCCGGGGTCCCCTCGCTCCGGGCTTGCTCCCGGGAGGACCGCGCTGCAGGCCCCATCCTGGGGCCCAGCGCTTGACGGGCATCCATGCCCGTCACCTCCCTTCGCAAGCCCTGCACTCGGCCTCCTGAAGTCGCAATCTGCGTCGCATGAACTATCGCGCGCTTAGAAGCAACAGCAAAAGCAGAAGCAGAAGCAGACGCAGAACGACGCGCTGGCCTCAGCGTGGCTTCAAATCGAGCCGCCGCAGGTGGCACGTCACTTCCTCGCGGTCGTGGTACAGCTGCTTGCAGGCAATCGACACCCTGATCTTGCGTGCCTTGAATGTTGCCTCCATACGGTCGAGCAGGCGCCGTACTTCGGCATAACGCTGCTTCATCGGCAACTTCAGGTTGACCACCGCCTCGCGGCACAGCCCCTCACCCAGCCAGGTTTCAATCAGCGAGGTGGTACGCGCCGGCTTCTCGACGATATCGCACACCATCCAGTCTACCGGCTGCTTCGGCTGCCAGGTAAACCCATCGGCCATCAAGTGCTGGACCAGGCCGGTGTCCATCAGGCTTTCGGCCATAGGCCCGTTGTCGATGGCTGTCACCAGCATGCCACGGCGCACCAGCTGGTAGGTCCAGCCACCCGGCGAGGCTCCCAGGTCGACGCCGGTCATGTCATCACCCAGGCGCTGCTCCCACTGCTCACGCGGGATGAACTGGTGCCAGGCTTCTTCCAGTTTGAGCGTCGAACGGCTAGGTGCCTCGCGAGGAAACTTCAGGCGCGGGATGCCCATGGGCCACAAGGCGCTGTTGCTGGCCGATGCAACGCCGACAAATACCCGCCGGCCGCTGATGAAGGTCAGCAGCAAGCGTGGGCGACCGGGGTCGTCGACCAGGCGGCCGGCCTTCTCCAGGGCCTTGCGCAACGGCACTTCGAACTTTCGGCAGAAGGTGGACAATTCCTTGCCTTCGTTGCTGTCCAGCACCTCCAGCCAAAGGCTACCGAACACCGGGAAGTCAGCCAACTGCGCCAGCAGTACGCTGATGCGGTCACTTTCCGGCAGTTCGACGTAACCGCCACGTGCCCACTGCCGCGGGAAAATCAGCTGGTTGAAACGCAGCTCCCCCATCAAGCGCTCGGCACCGCCCTCCTCGCTACAGACAAACTCGGCACTGGCACTTTGCGGCTTGCCTTTGGCATAGCCGGCAACACCCAGGCGGGCGGCATGTTCGCTGATTTCGGCGCAAACCTCGCCCTCGAAACCGGGCCGGCAATGCATGAACAGGGTATTCATCTCTCACTCCACTACGGCTGGCGCACCACAGGCGCCGGCAGGGCGGCGATGATAAAGGAAGTTCGGAACCTGCGACACGCCCCGCCGGTCCAGAAAAAGGTCAGGTAGCGTAAACCGGTCTAACCTGACCATTCAGCCAGGTCCGTGCCGTGCGGACCGATACAGAGCGGTGCTGCCGGCAAACCGTGAATATTTGCCGGGCACCGGTGCAGAAGGAGTTGGCAATGCCCTCGCTCGATAGCCTGAACACCCTCAAGCCCCTCAAGGTCGGCGACAAGACCTACCACTACTTCAGCCTCACCGAGGCCGCCCGCCAGCTGGGTGACCTGCAGCGCCTGCCCATGTCGCTGAAAGTGCTGCTGGAAAATCTGCTGCGCTGGGAGGATGGCGCGACCGTCACCGGCGACGACTTGCGCGCCATTGCCCAATGGCTTGGCGAACGGCGCTCCGACCGCGAGATCCAGTACCGCCCGGCGCGGGTGTTGATGCAGGACTTCACCGGCGTGCCCGCCGTGGTCGACCTGGCGGCCATGCGCGCCGCCATGGCCAAGGCTGGCGGCGACCCGCAACGGATCAACCCGCTGTCACCGGTCGACCTGGTGATCGATCACTCGGTAATGGTCGACCGCTACGGCACGCCGCAAGCCTTTGCCGAAAACGTCGACATCGAAATGCAGCGCAATGGCGAGCGCTATGCCTTTCTGCGTTGGGGCCAGAGCGCCTTCGACAACTTCCGCGTGGTCCCCCCGGGCACCGGCATTTGCCACCAGGTCAACCTGGAATACCTGGGCCGCACGGTGTGGACCCGTGAGGCCGACGGCCGCACCTATGCCTTCCCCGATACCTTGGTGGGCACAGACTCGCACACCACCATGATCAACGGCCTGGGCGTACTCGGCTGGGGTGTCGGCGGCATCGAAGCGGAAGCGGCCATGCTCGGCCAGCCGGTATCGATGCTGATCCCCGAAGTGATCGGCTTCAAGCTGACCGGCAAGCTGCGGGAGGGCATCACTGCCACTGACCTGGTGCTGACCGTGACACAGATGCTGCGCAAGAAAGGCGTGGTGGGCAAGTTCGTCGAGTTCTACGGGGACGGCCTGGCCGAGTTGCCCCTGGCCGACCGCGCAACCATCGCCAACATGGCACCGGAATACGGCGCCACCTGTGGTTTCTTCCCGGTCGACCAAGTCACCCTGGACTATCTGCGCCTCTCGGGCCGCCCCGAAGCGACCGTGCAACTGGTCGAGCAGTACTGCAAGGCACAGGGCATGTGGCGCCTGCCCGGCCAGGAGCCGTCATTCAGCGACACGCTGGCCCTGGACATGGACGACGTCGAAGCCAGCCTGGCCGGGCCCAAACGGCCGCAGGACCGCGTAGCGCTGGGCCAGGTCAGCCAAGCCTTCGACCACTTCATCGAACTGCAGCCCAAACCGCTGGCCAAAGAAGTTGGCCGCCTGGAAAGCGAAGGTGGCGGCGGTGTGGCAGTGGGCAACGCCGACCAGACCGGTGCAGTCGACTATAGCCATCAGGGCCAGACCCACACCCTGCGCGATGGGGCCGTGGTGATTGCCGCGATCACCTCATGCACCAACACGTCCAACCCCAGTGTGATGATGGCTGCCGGACTGGTGGCGAAAAAAGCACTGGAAAAGGGCCTGCAACGCAAACCTTGGGTCAAGAGTTCGCTGGCGCCGGGCTCCAAAGTCGTCACTGACTACTTCAAGGCAGCCGGGCTCACGCCTTACCTCGACCAACTGGGTTTTGATCTGGTCGGCTATGGCTGCACCACCTGCATCGGCAACTCCGGCCCGCTGGACGAGGCGATCGAAAAAGCCATTGGCAGCGCCGACCTCACCGTGGCCTCGGTGCTATCGGGCAACCGCAACTTCGAGGGCCGCGTGCACCCACTGGTCAAGACCAACTGGCTGGCCTCGCCCCCGTTGGTGGTGGCCTACGCCCTGGCCGGCAGCGTGCGCCTGGACCTGACGCGCGACCCGCTGGGGTCAGGCAAGGACGGCCAACCGGTCTACCTGCGGGATATCTGGCCGAGCCAGCAGGAAATTGCCGAGGCCGTGGCCAAGGTCGATACGGCGATGTTCCACAAGGAGTACGCCGAAGTGTTTGCCGGTGATGCGCAATGGCAGGCCATTGAGGTGCCACAGGCCGCCACTTACGTGTGGCAGGCTGACTCCACCTACATCCAGCACCCACCGTTCTTCGACGGCATCGGCGGGCCGCCGCCACAAATTGCCAATATTCACGGCGCACGGGTGCTGGCGCTGCTGGGCGATTCAGTGACCACCGACCACATTTCCCCCGCCGGCAACATCAAGGCCGACAGCCCGGCCGGGCGCTACCTGCGGGAACAAGGTGTGGAGCCACGCGACTTCAACTCCTACGGTTCGCGGCGTGGCAACCACGAAGTGATGATGCGCGGCACCTTCGCCAACATCCGTATTCGCAACGAGATGCTGGCAGGTGAAGAAGGCGGCAACACCTTGCATGTGCCCACTGGCGAGAAGCTGTCGATCTACGACGCGGCCATGCGTTACCAGCAGGAAGGCACCCCGCTGCTGGTGATTGCCGGCCAGGAGTACGGCACCGGTTCGAGCCGCGACTGGGCTGCCAAGGGTACCAACCTGCTGGGGGTCAAGGCCGTGCTGGCAGAAAGCTTCGAGCGTATTCACCGCTCCAACCTGGTGGGCATGGGCGTATTACCGCTGCAATTCAAGGCTGGGCACAACCGCAAACAGCTGGGGCTGACCGGCAAGGAGCAGATCGATGTACTGGGGCTGGATGGCGCGCATATCCACCCTGGCATGAGCCTGCCCTTGCGCATTACCCGCGAAGATGGCCAACAGGAACAGATCGAGGTGCTATGCCGGATTGATACCCTGAACGAGGTGGAATACTTCAAGGCGGGGGGGATTCTGCATTATGTGTTGCGCCAGATGATCGCCGGGTGAGTCTGGCCGAAGATTCGTTCCGTTCTTGAAACCGAGCGCCGCGGGGGCGGCGCTCGATCTCTGCAATCAATGAATCAAATATCCATTCAATAAAACCAGCCGCTTGCCGATACCTGTCGAAAGCCCTGCGGACTATCACCCATGCGTAACAACCAGCCGATTACCCAGAGAGAACGGACTTTCCCAGCCCAGCAGCGGTTGATCTCCACTACCAACGCCAAGGGTGTGATCACCTACTGCAACGATGCCTTTATCGAAATCAGTGGTTTCACCCGCGAGGAGCTGACGGGCGCACCGCACAACCTGGTGCGCCACCCCGACGTACCGCCTGCCGTGTTTGCCCATATGTGGCAAACCCTCAAGCAGGGCCAGCCGTGGATGGGTATCGTCAAGAACCGCTGCAAGTCCGGCGACCATTACTGGGTCAACGCCTATGTCACCCCCATTTTCGATAACAACCAGGTTGTCGGCTTCGAGTCGGTGCGGGTCAAGCCCACCGCCGAGCAGATCCGCCGTGCCGAGGCCCTGTATCAGCGCATCAACCAGGGCAAGCCACCGGTACCGCGCCGCGACAAGTGGCTGCCAGTGCTGCAGGACTGGCTACCGTTCATCCTGATCAGCCAGGTGGGCTTCCTGATCGGCAACTGGCTGGGTCATTCCTGGGGCTTTGCCTTGGCCGCAGGGCTTTCGGTACCACTGGGCCTGCTCGGCCTGAGCTGGCAGCAGCGCGGCCTCAAGCGCCTGCTGCGCCTGGCCGAGCAAACCACTTCCGACCCACTGATCGCGCAGATGTTCACCGACAGCCGTGGCGTGCAGGCGCGCCTGGAAATGGCCATGCTCAGCCAGGACGCACGCATGAAAACCTGCCTGACGCGTCTTCAAGACAGTGCCGAACACCTGAGCGACCAGGCACGCCAGTCCGATGCCCTGGCGCACAAGAGCTCTACGGGGCTGGAGCGCCAGCGGGTGGAGACCGAGCAAGTCGCCGCCGCGGTAAACCAGATGGCCGCCACCACTCAGGAAGTGGCCAACCATGTACAGCGCACCGCCGATGCCACCCAGGAAGCCAACCGCCTGACCAGCCAGGGCCGGCAGATTGCCGGAGAAACCCGCGAGGCCATCGAGCGCCTGTCGGCGGCAGTGGGCGAGACCGGCCAGACGGTTACGCAACTGGCCAAAGACAGCGACGAGATTGGGGGCGTGGTCGACGTGATCAAGGGCATCGCCGACCAGACCAACCTGCTGGCGCTGAACGCAGCCATTGAAGCGGCGCGCGCCGGTGAAATGGGCCGTGGCTTTGCCGTGGTGGCTGATGAAGTGCGACAGTTGGCCCAGCGCACCGCCGAATCCACCGGGCAGATCCACGGCCTGATCGCCAAGCTGCAACAGACCGCCAGCAACGCAGTGCTGACCATGGAAACCGGCCACCGCCAGGCACAGGAAGGCGTCGACCGGGTAATGCAGGCTGACGAGGCGTTGGTAGGCATCAGCGAAGCGGTGGCCAATATCACCGACATGGCCACCCAGATTGCAGCTGCAACCGAGGAGCAGACCGCAGTGGCTGACGAGATCAGCCGCAACATCAGCACCATTGCCGAACTGGCCGACCAGACCGCCGAGCAGGCGCAGCACTCGGCACTGCTGAGCGAAGAACTGACCAGCACGGCGGGTAGCCAGTATTCGCTGGTGGAGCGCTTCAACCGCTGAAGCTCGAGACTTCCGCTGGGGATGGCACCGGCTCTGCCGGTGTTCGCGGGTGAACCCGCTCCTACAACGGCTGTGCCGAACCACCGATGCTGTGCCGGGCCGTCGATGCCTGTGTCGAACCACTGATGCGCGTCCAGCCCGGTCCATGTAGGAGCGGGTTTACCCGCGAATACGGTAGCGGCAGCAACGGTGAACGGCGGGTGGAAATTGGCGAGCAGGCCCGCCCCTTTAGCAGGCAAGCCCGCTTGCTGTGTTACCAGTCCAACCGCAAGCGGCTCTCGAAGTAGCGCTCTTTGCCACTCAGCGGGTCCTCGAAACGCAGGCTCTGCGCCAGCAGTTTCAGCGGCCGCTGGTAGTCATCCTCTTCGTTGAGCAATTGCGGATAGAACGGGTCATTGCTGATCCCTGCCCCCAAGGCCGCCATGTGCACACGCAACTGATGGGTCTTGCCGGTCACGGGCGACAGCCCATAGCGCCATCGCTCACCGTTCTTCTCCAACACCTCGGCCAGGGTTTCACTGTTGGCCTCACCCTCCACCTCATGCATGCGGAAAAATGGCTCGCCATGCACCAGGCGGCTTTTGTGCACCAGCGGAAAGGCATGCTGTGGCATGGCAGCGGCAATGGCTTGGTAACGCTTGTCGATACGCCGCTCGGGGAACAGCCGCTGGTAGGCGCTGCGGCTGTGCGGGTTGGCGGAAAACAACACCAGCCCGGCGGTGTGCCGGTCGATGCGGTGCAACGGCACCAGGTGCGGATTGTCCAGGCGACGGATCAGGCGGCGCAACAAGGTCTGCTCGACGTATTCACCGGTCGGCGTCACCGGCAGGAAATGCGGTTTATCGGCCACCACCAGGTGCTCGTCCACATGCAGCACCACCTCCTGCACCGGAATCGGCCGTTCGTTCGGCACTTCGCGGAAGTAATGCAAACGCATGCCACGCTTGTAAGGCAGGTCGGCGGCAACTGCCTGCCCCTTGGCATCCAGCACCCGGCCACGGGCAAAGCGGTCAAGCCACTGGGCGCGGTCGATGGCCTTGAAATGGTCACACAAGCAATCGAGCACCGTCACCCAGTTACCAGGAGGCAGGCACACCGTACTGGCTTGCTGGCGGGCGGGGTCGAAAGGCGTGGTCATGGCTGGGCTCGAAACGTTCATGGCCGCGCATTATCGCCCAACCCCGCCCCCTCAACCAGCCTGGGCCATCGCCTCGCAGCGATCCTTCAGCCAGCGCAGTACTTGCACCGGCTCCCAGCGGCCAGGGTCGTAGAGTGCATAGAGCAACCCCTGATAGCCCACTACATCCAGCCCCCGGTGGTAACCGGCCCGCTGGAACAAGGCCTCGATCTCGGCGAAGCAGGTATTGAAGTGGACTTTGCCGAACGGCGTGCAGTCGCCCGTCACCAGGCCTTCGAGGCGCAGTTCCAGAACGGCGTCAGCCACCCGATCCACGGGCATGCGGTTGACGCTGTACTTGAGTTGCTCGACATTGAGCATGGCTTCACCTCGACACTGTATTTATATACAGCATACGAACATCCCCTTGCTGCCGTCAATGCGCTTCATTGCAGCCCCGCCAGGTAGCCGCTGCCTTTGCGCATGGTCAGCACCTGCCTGCGCGGCGTGCCGCGCGTCACCGACAGATGCACCCATCTGTCGAATTCCAGGATCAGCTGATCGAAGGGCACCGCACTTTTGCTGATTCGCCGGACGGTCTCGCGCGGGCTGACCTCGATCACCGTGAAGTCCGCCGCCAGCCCTTGCACGTGCTGGCTATCGGAGGCGCCACCGATCAACCGATTGACCCTTTCGCTGCGATACCCGCTGCTGATGATGATGGGCGCGTCAAACAACGCACGTACCTGTTCCAGCGCACCACACAGTAATTGCAGGTTGGCCCTGGCTTCGAGGGGCGGTGCATTATCGAACCCCTCGCGGGCGGCGAGCTGGGAAACGGTCATTTCATCGAGGGTGAAATGTGGAGTGATCAACATGGCGAGCTGTTCCGATGATGGAGAAGGTTACCGGCGATGGTGCGCCTCCACCGGATCATCAGCTCGCTTCACAGATCATGGAGCAGGGTTGCAACTCCTCTGCAGCCATCATTGCCCAAGAAAGGCCACCACTTGTTCGGTATCGAACGGCCAGTGCAACTCGGCGCCGTTGTCACAGCGCCGCAGCACCGGAATGATCAGGCCATAACGCTCGAACAAAGGCTCGCTCTCGGCGATGTCGACCAGCTCTACCAGCAGGCCATGATCGACCAGAGGCATCAACACAGCCTCGGCCACTTCGCAGAGGTGGCAGCCGAGGGTGCCGAACAGTTGACATTCAGGCAGCATGTGGCAGGTCCCGGGTTGGCATACACAGAAGCCTATTCTAGGCGCGCCACGCCCACCCTGCACCTGACCTGGCTCAATCCTGGCTGGTAGCACCGATCCGGTGCAGCGACAGGTCCGCGCCCTGGAACTCCTGCTCATGGCTCAAGCGCAGGCCATGCAGCGCACGAATGGCTCCGTACACGGCAAATCCACCGGCCAAGGCCACCAGCACGCCCATCAGGCTGCCCAGCAACTGGCTGACCAGGCTGACACCGCCCATGCCACCCAACGCCACCTGGCCGAACACGCCACAGGCGATGCCACCCCACACGCCACACAGACCATGCAACGGCCATACGCCCAGGACGTCGTCGATTTTCCAGCGATTTTGCGCGGCGGTGAAGGTCCAGACAAACAGCGCCCCCGCCACCAGGCCGGTGGCGAGCGCACCCACCGGGTGCATCAGATCGGAACCTGCGCAAATCGCCACCAGCCCGGCCAGCGGGCCGTTATGCAGAAAGCCCGGGTCGTTGCGCCCGGCCAGCAACGCCGACAGGGTGCCACCCACCATCGCCATCAGCGAGTTGATCGCCACCAGGCCGCTGACGCCCTGCAAGGTCTGGGCACTCATGACGTTGAAGCCGAACCAGCCGATGATGAGGATCCACGAGCCCAGCGCCAGAAAGGGAATGCTCGACGGCGCAAACGCCACCAATCGGCCCTCGCGGTAGCGCCCACGGCGCGCCCCCAGCAGCAGCACCGCCGCCAGCGCCAGCCAGCCCCCCATGGCGTGTACCACCACAGACCCGGCAAAGTCGTGGAACGGTGCGCCGAAGCGTGCCTGCAGCCAAGCCTGCACGCCCAGGTTGCCGTTCCACACCACGCCCTCGAAGAACGGATAGACGAACGCCACGATCAACGCTGTGGCGCACAACTGCGGCACGAACCGCGCCCGCTCGGCAATGCCCCCGGAGATGATCGCCGGAATCGCCGCCGCGAAGGTCAGCAGGAAGAAACACTTGACCAGCGCGTAGCCATGGTCGACAGCCAGCGTTGTCGCCGGCTGGAAGAAGTTGACCCCATAGGCGATCCAGTAGCCTATAAAGAAGTAGACCAGCGCCGAGATGGCGAAGTCGCTGAGGATCTTCGACAAGGCGTTGACCTGGTTCTTGTGGCGCACCGTGCCCACTTCAAGGAACGCGAAGCCGGCATGCATGGCCAGCACCAGAATGGCGCCCATGAGAATGAACAGGGTGTTGGAACCGTGGACCAGAGAGTCCATAGCGCTGTGCATGTTTTCCATGAAATAGGCAGACCTGCTGAAAAAGGCACCAGGACAGTTCAAGAACCTGCATCCCTGCACCGAATCGGTGCCAGCCCCTACCCTGTTCAGGTGAGCGGGGTGAAGCCTGCGTGGTTTTTTCTTGGGTTTGTCGTGGATTGGGTTAAGGTTTATCGGTATCCGCTGCGCGGGCGCCCTGAATCGGCGCATAACCGGTCACAGGCGCTCCGCAACGTGGCAAAAACATAGCAAGGCCCATACCAGCAGCCGCACTTGAACCTTCCATGCGTGCTGTCACTCGAAGTACCAACACTCATCGACAGGGAGAGACCCATGGCCAGCAAATCGGCAAAGAATGCACAAGAGATATTGATGGCTGACTTCCAGGCCTTGGTGCGCGACACCGAGAAGCTGCTGGCCGACACCGCCAACCTGGCCGGCGACCAGGCCGACGAATTGCGCGAGCAGATTCACGAGCGCCTGGCCCAGGCCCGCGAAACCCTGCAACTGACCCAGGACTCGGTACGTGAACGCGGTCAGGCAGCGCTTGGCAGCGCCGAGCAGTACGTGCAGGAAAACCCGTGGCGGGCAATCGGCATCGCGGCTGGCGTCGGCCTGTTGATCGGTCTGCTGGCCAACCGGCGCTAAGGGGAACCCATGGAGAATGACGCCAACGGCGCCAGCGCTTCGGGCAAGCGCCTGGGCGCGGCCATGCTGGGGCTGCTGCACAGTCACATCGAGCTGTTCGGTATCGAGTTGCAGGAGCAGAAGGGCCGTACCTTGAGCCTGCTGCTGTTCGCCGGCCTGGCGCTGGTGTTCGCCCTGCTGCTGCTGACCGCGCTGTCCGGGCTGCTGCTGGTGCTGCTGTGGGACAGCTATCGACTGGCCGGTATCATTGGTCTGTGCGTGTTCTATGGCATTGCTGCACTGTACTGCGGCGTGCGCCTGAAGGCGGCGGTGTTCGACGAATCATCGCCCTTCGGCGCCACCCTCGACGAACTTGCCAAGGACAGGGAGCGCCTGTTGCCATGAGCCTGCCAGAACTGCCAAACACGCGTAACCCGCGCGAACTGCGCAAGGCGCTGCTGCGCCTGCGCATGGAAATGCACCGCCAGGAAATCCGTCATGAGTCCGGTCAGTTGCTTGAACCGCTGCGCCGCGTGCGCGGTATGGGCAGCTCGCTACATGAAGGCCTGGGTATCAAGCATGCGCCACTGTGGGGCATCGGTGCCGTGGTGGCGCTGGGCTTTCTCACCGGCAAGGGCGTACGCAGCGGCAACCTGACACGCCTGATACGGTTGGGCAGCACCCTGTTGCCACTGGTACGCCTCTACCTGCAAGGCAACCGCCGCCCCTGACCAGGGTTCGCCCCGGCAGAAGCAGCCTTGTGCTGCGAAGAGGCCCGTTCCATCGATACGAATGCATCAAAGGGCTGGCCTCTTCTTCGCAGCACAATGCGCTTCCTGCAGGGTATGCTGCTGCCTTCGAACGACAGGAGACCGCGCCTTGGACTGGCACACCTTGCTTACCCGCGAACGGCTGGGCAAAGCCCTGTACAGCGCCGATGAACTCGGGCGCAGCCCCTTCCACAAAGACCACGACCGCATCATTTTCTCCGGTGCCTTCCGCCGCCTCGGCCGCAAGACCCAGGTGCACCCGGTGTCGAGCAACGACCATATCCATACGCGCCTGACTCATTCGCTGGAAGTCAGCTGCGTCGGCCGCTCGCTGGGGATGCGCGTCGGCGAGACCCTGCGCGACAACCTGCCGGACTGGTGCGCCCCCAGTGACCTGGGGATGATCGTGCAGTCAGCCTGCCTGGCCCACGACATCGGCAACCCGCCATTCGGCCACTCCGGCGAAGACGCCATTCGCCACTGGTTCCAGCAGGCGGCCGGGCGTGGCTGGCTGGACGACATGAGCGATGACGAACGGGCCGACTTTCTCAACTTCGAAGGCAATGCCCAGGGTTTTCGCGTGCTCACCCAACTGGAATACCACCAGTTCGATGGGGGGACCCGGCTGACCTATGCCACCCTCGGCACCTACCTCAAGTACCCGTGGAGCGCCCGCCACGCCGACGCCCTGGGCTACAAGAAGCACAAGTTCGGCAGCTATCAGAGCGAACTGCCCCTGCTCGAACAGATCGCCCGCAAGCTCGGCCTGCCGCAGCTGGAACACCAGCGCTGGGCGCGCCACCCGCTGGTGTATCTGATGGAGGCTGCCGATGACATCTGCTACGCGCTGATCGACCTGGAAGACGGCCTGGAAATGGAGCTGCTGCAATACGCAGAAGTCGAGGCGCTGTTGCTCGACCTGGTCGGCGAAGACCTGCCAGAAACCTACCGCCAGCTCGGCCCACGCGATTCTCGTCGGCGCAAACTGGCCATCCTGCGCGGCAAGGCCATCGAACACCTGACCAACGCCGCCGCCCATGCATTCGTCGAGCAGCAGCAGGCGTTGCTGGCCGGGCAACTGCCGGGCGACCTGGTGGAACACATGCATGGCCCAGCCAAACGCTGTGTACTGCAAGCCAAGGACATGGCGCGCAACAAGATCTTCCAGGACAAACGCAAGACCCTACACGAAATCGGCGCCTACACCACCCTGGAGATTCTGCTGAACACGTTCTGCGGTGCGGCCCTCGAGCAGCACGGTGGACGTACGCCATCGTTCAAGAGTCGCAGGGTGCTGGACCTGATCGGCAACAATGCGCCAGACCCGCATGCCTCGTTGCACAGCGCCTTCCTGCGCATGATCGACTTCATCGCCGGCATGACCGACAGCTATGCCAGCGAAATGGCCCGGGAGATGACCGGGCGCTCCAGCCCGACCTGAAACGCGTCGGTGCAGCGCAGGCTCGGCCAGGCGCTGCACCACGCTTGCAGGAAACTTCCTACACCAACGGGGCCACACTAAACGGCACGAATAAAAACTAATGAAAAGTTACCAAAATCGCTTTGACAGCGAGTTAAGCACACCTATTCCGTAGCCCATTTTGTTTTATCTTGTAAGCCGTTTCCCATATAGGCCTAACAGCCATTCCTCGCACGCCTGAGGACTTCCAACTGCGATAAGGTGCCCCTGTCACCCTCAATCGACCGCAGGGAAGTTGAACATGCACTCCATATTTATCGTTGACGACCATCCGGTGATTCGCCTGGCCGTGCGTATGCTGCTGGAAAACCAGAATTACAAGATTGTCGGCGAGTCGGACAACGGCGTAGACGCCATGCAGATGATCCGCGAGAGCAACCCCGACCTGGTCATTCTCGACATCAGCATCCCCAAGCTAGACGGCCTGGAGGTGCTGGCCCGCTTTCAGAGCATGGCCCTGCCCTTGAAGGTTCTGGTATTGACCGCACAGTCCCCGGCATTGTTTGCCGTACGTTGCATGCACTCGGGCGCAGCAGGTTATGTCTGCAAACAGGAAGACTTGAGTGAACTGCTCAGTGCAATCAAGGCCGTACTGGCCGGGTATAACTACTTCCCCAGCCAGGCAATAAAAAACAACCAGACGACCGACAGCGACCTGCAACTTTTCCGCCAGGTAAATGACCGCGAACTGATGGTGCTTCAACTTTTCGCCCAAGGCCGCAGCAACAAGGAAATTGCCAAGGGCATGTTCCTCAGCAGCAAGACTGTCAGTACCTACAAGAAGCGCCTCATGCACAAACTGCAAGTCAATACGCTGGTCGATCTGATCGAGATGGCCAAGCGCAACGCGCTGGTCTGAACGTGGTCATGGCCCGAGTTATCAATCGCCTGCTGCTCGTCTTGCTGCTGCTCAGCGGCGCGACACAGGCTGGCCATCGCGAAGCCGCGTCCTTTACGTTGCTGGCGCGCTCATCGGCCCGCCCCGTCCAGCCCGTACTCACGCCCGAACAACGGCAATGGCTCGAAGGCCGGCAGGAACTGGTGCTGGGCACGTCGGCACCCGACTATCCGCCGTTCGACATCACCGGTGGCGGCAACGACTACCAGGGCCTGACCGCCGAGTATGCAAACCTGATCGGCAAGGCCTTGCAGTTGCCAGTGAGGGTGCTGCGTTTCTCCAGCCGGCAGGCGGCGGTGGAGGCGCTCAGGCACGGTGATATCGACCTGCTGGGCAGCGCCAATGGCTACGAAGCGGCCAGTGACGGCCTGGCACTGTCGCGCCCCTATGCCGTCGACCAACCTGTACTGGTAACGCGTGAAGACGAAAACCGGGCACTGGACACGGACCTTGCCGGCATGCGCCTGGGCATGCTCTACCACTATTTGCCCAGACAGGAAGTACTCACCGCCTACCCCAAGGCCGAGCTGCTGGCCTTCGGTTCTTCCAGCCAGGCACTGAATGCTGTCGCGTTCGGGCAGGCCGACGTGTTCATCGGCGATACCATCTCCACACACTACCAGCTCAACCGTGGTCATCTGCCCCGCCTGCGCATGGCCAACTTCGGCAAACACGAGGCCATCGGCTTCGGTTTTGCCTTGCGTCAGCAAGATACCGTGCTGCTGGACCTGGTGAACACCATCCTGGACAGGCAAAGCCCGGCCATTCGCTCCAGTATCTTCAAACGCTGGAGCGCCGGCAGCGACCTGTTGCTGAGCGATCGCCAACTGCAATTGAGCGCGGCCGAGCAGCAGTGGCTGGAGAAGCACCCCGTGATGCGCGTGGCAGCCGATGACGCGGCTGCACCACTGTCCTACTTCGATGATTCGGGACATTTCCGAGGCATCACCGCCGACCTGCTGGAACTCATTCGCCTGCGCACCGGGTTGCGTTTCGAAGTGCAGCGCGCCAGTGGCATTGCCGACATGGTCGCTCGCCTCAAGGATGGCCGGGCCGATGTCATCGCCGCACTGGCCAGCGCCGGCAAAGCAGGGGACGACCTGCAAATCAGCCGCCCCTACCTCGAAAGCGCCTATGTGCTGGTCAACCACAAGGACAACAACGCATTGAGTTCACTGGAGCAGTTGCAGGGGCATCGCATCGCCATTACCCGCTACAGCACCATGAACGCCATGCTGTCCCGGGACTACCCAAAGATAAGCTGGGTCGAAACCGAAAGCGCGTTCTACTCCATGGCGTTGCTCAACAGCGGGGCTGTCGATGCGGTGATCACCACCCTGATCGACGCCAATCACGCCCTGGCCAGCAACCCAGAACTGGTCATCCGCACCTCGGTCGGCAGCGAACCCGCCAACTTCGCCATGGCCACCATTGCCCCGTCACCGGCGCTGTTGTCGATCCTCGACAAAGCTTTGCTGAGCATCTCACCGGAAGAGCTGGGGGTAATCAACAACCGCTGGCGTGGCTTTGGCAGGCATGAGGATGACAACTCCAAAGGCTACAGCCGCCTGGCCCTGCAGGTGGTGCTGGCCACGGCCGTGCTTTTGTTGCTGGCCCTGCTCTGGAATGCCCGCCTGCGCCTGCAGATTCGCCAGCGCCAGCGCGCCGAACGCGCGCTGAACGACCAGTTGGCATTCATGCGCGCCCTGCTCAACGGTACGCCCCACCCCATGTATGTGCGCGACCGCGAGGGTTGCCTGAAAAGTTGCAACTACAGCTACCTTGAAGCCGTGCAGGCCCGCTCCGATCAGGTGATCGGCAAAAAACTCAAGGACAGCCTGTTTGCCGATTCCGAGCAGGCTCGGCAGATCCAGGCGGATTACCAGAAAGTCATGGCGGCGGGCTCACCACTGATCAAGGACCGTCCATTACGGATCAAGGGCCGGGACCTGACCATCTACCACTGGATCCTGCCGTACCGCGACTCCCTGGGTGAGGTGCAGGGGATCATCGGCGGCTGGATCGACATCAGCGAACGCCGCCAACTGGTCCTGGAGCTGCGCCAGGCCAAGCAGCAGGCCGACGATGCCCACCGCGCCAAGAGCACGTTCCTGGCGACCATCAGCCACGAAATCCGCACCCCGATGAATGCCGTGATCGGCATGCTGGAACTGGCGGTCAAGCGCGCCGACCAGGGCCGGGTGGACCGCAGCGCGCTGGAACTGGCACACCATTCGGCCAAAGACCTGCTAGGCCTGATTGGTGACATTCTCGACATCGTGCGCATCGAGTCCGGGCACTTGTCCCTGGCCCCGGAGGTGGTCGACCTGGCGGCGCTGGTCGAATCGGTGGCGCGCATTTTCGATGGTCAGGCGCGGCAGAAAGGCCTGGCCCTGGAGGTGCAGATCGCCCCGGCCGCACGCTGCCATGTCCTGCTTGACCCGCTGCGCTTCAAGCAGGTGCTGTCCAACCTGGTGAGCAATGCCATCAAGTTCACCGAGCACGGTCAGGTGCGCATCAGCGTCAGGCTGCTGGATGACGGAACCAGCACACCAGCCGTACTGGAGCTGGAGGTGCGCGACAGTGGCATCGGCATCCACCCCGACGACCTGCAGCGCCTGTTCAACCCGTTCATCCAGGCCAACCCGCACAGCCAGGGCGCCCGCGCCGGTACCGGGCTGGGCCTGGCCATCTGCCGCAACCTGTGCGAAATGATGGGCGGCAGCCTGTCCATGAAGAGCCTGGAGGATGTCGGTACCCAGGTGCGCCTGAAGATGCCGCTGCAACGGGTGGATGGCGCAGAGCAGCCCAAACCGCTGCCCGAGCAGCTCGACGTGCCCGACCCACGGCTGAACGTGCTGGTCATCG
Organism: Pseudomonas sp. yb_2; assembly: GCF_043103905.1. Taxonomy (NCBI): domain Bacteria; kingdom Pseudomonadati; phylum Pseudomonadota; class Gammaproteobacteria; order Pseudomonadales; family Pseudomonadaceae; genus Pseudomonas; species Pseudomonas sp. yb_2. Next base: position 16,272 of record NZ_JBICKH010000048.1, read on the forward strand.
ATGATCACCCTGCCAACCTGCAACTGATGGCGCAACAACTTGGCTACCTGGGCCTGGAGCACGCCAGCGCCCGCGATGGGCAGGAAGGCCTGGCGACCTGGCGGGAAGGCGACTTCGATGTGCTGGTACTCGACTGCAACATGCCGCACATGAACGGTTACCAGCTGGCGACTGCCGTGCGCGCCGAAGAACGCCATGGCAAGCGACCACCCTGCACCATCCTCGGCTATACCGCCAACGCACAGCCGGAAGTACGCCGCAAGTGCCTGACCGCCGGCATGGACGACTGTCTGCTCAAGCCCATCAGCCTGAGCACCCTCAGCCAGCGCCTGGCTGGCATTCGCCCGCGCCGCCAGCAACGCCCCCGACGCAAGCTGTACCAGCTGGACGGCCTGGCCGCCGTGGTCGGGCCTGACCCGGTTGACCGTCAGCGCTTCCTGGAAACCTTGCATCAGAGCCTTCAGGCCGACCTGGCCAGCCTGATGGCGCTTCACCCGCAACACGACAGCGGCGCCATTGCCGAGCAGGCCCACAAGGTGCTCAGCGCCGCGCGCATGCTGGAAGCCCCTGACCTGATGGCGGCCTGTGAAGCCCTCGAGGCCAGCGACTTGCCCACTGCCCAGGTGCGCCTGCGGCGCCAGGCACTGGCACGGCATATGTGCCGAGTGGAACGTGCCCTGGCCAAGGAATTGGCCACAAGCACGGATACTCAGGCAGGCAACCACACGTGTTAACTGGTAGACTGCGCGGCGTTATTACCTAAGAGGATTGTTTCATGGCCACAAACCGCTCCCGTCGTCTGCGCAAGAAGCTGTGTGTCGACGAGTTTCAGGAATTGGGCTTCGAGCTGAACCTGGAATTCAAGGAAGATCTGGATGACCAGGCAATCGATGCTTTCCTCGACGCGTTCCTGGAAGAAGCCATGGACGCCAACGGCCTGGATTATGTAGGCGGTGACGATTTCGGCCTGGTGTGCTCGGTCAAACGCGGCTCGGTCAGCGAAGAACAGCGCGCTGCCGTTGAAGCCTGGCTCAAAGGCCGCAGCGAACTGACCAAGATCGAAGTCAGCCCGCTGCTGGATGCCTGGTACCCGGAAAAGCCTATCAACAAGGCTGAGTGATACTTGTCAGCTTCGGGCTGAAAGGTTGATTGCTGAAAAGGCCACCCCATTCGG
>NZ_JBICKH010000049.1:0-765 GCF_043103905.1 Pseudomonas sp. yb_2
CTTTTTGTCGTGGCAAAAAGGAACCAAAAACCGTCGGCTCCCATCATCCGGCCCCTACGCTGCGCTCCGGGGTCCCCTCGCTCCGGCCTTGCTCCCGGGAGCACGCGCTGCAGGCCCCATCCATGGGGCCTCAGCGCTTGACGGGCATCCATGCCCGTCATCTCCCTCCGCAAGGTCTCCACTCGGCCTCCTGAAGTCGCAATCTGCGTCGCCTGAACTACCGCGCGCTTAGAAGCCAGATCAAAAGCGAAAAGCGAGCTCTGTGATCGGCCGGCACCGCCGATGCATTCGGTGAGATTCTGCCCGGTCATCTGGATAAGGATATCGCCGGCAAGGCTGCCCTCGGCCTGGTATACCTGGAAGAACGCCGTTGCTCTTGCTCTTGGCTTTTGCTTCTGAGCGCGCGGCAGTTCAGGCGACGCAGATTGCGACTTCAGGAGGCCGAGCGCAGGGATTGCGGAGGGAGGTGACGGGCATGGATGCCCGTCAAGCGCTGGGCCCCAGGATGGGGCCTGCAGCGCGGTCCTCCCGGGAGCAAGCCCGGAGCGAGGGGACCCCGGAGCGCAGCGCAGGGGCCGGATGATGGGAGCCGACGGTTTTTGGTTCCTTTTTGCCACGACAAAAAGGGACCCGCCGTAAGGGCGGAAAGGTGACTATGCGCCACCTTCGCGAATGAATTCCTACTTGATGTGGATGCTCACATCCAAGAAGCGAGAAGCAAGAAGCAAAGAGCGAACTCGTCTGTTTTGACTCGGCGAACCGTCC
>NZ_JBICKH010000004.1:0-1780 GCF_043103905.1 Pseudomonas sp. yb_2
ACACCCGCCGTCCTCTCACACCACCGTGCGTACGGTTCCGTACACGGCGGTTCAGGTTACGCGGCTAAGCCGGTTAATCGTATCCAGTATCGAGACCAGCCCGAGCCGGTCCCACAGTTTCTTTGGCAGCGCGTAGTTCATATGTTGCGCTCCCGAATTCCACCATGGACCTCGGCCATTGAAGGCTGACTTGTTGGCACGCTCCTCGCTCAACCCCAGGCGCATCAAGTTTCTCAGCCTCGTGGGAGGCTGCTTCCATTGACGCCAGATGACGCAGCGGAGTTTGTGCCTGACCCAACCATCCAGTTCCTCAAGCGGCCGCTTGCTCTGGCTGAGCTTGAAGTAGCTAGCCCAGCCTCTCAGGACGGGGTTGATCCGCTCGATGACAGTCGCCATTTTGCGAGCCCGTACGCTGCGCAGCAGCATTCTGAGCCGGTCGCGTAAGCGGTCTAGGCTCATCCTTGCCACGCGCAGTCTTGGCTGCTGGTGCCAGCTCATCCCATAGCCTAGGTAGTCGCACTTCCACGCCCTTGCCACTTGGCTTTTCTTCCTGTTCACCGTCAGCTTCAGACGTTCTCTCAGGAAGCGCTCGACGCTGACCAACACCCGTTCGCCGGCCCGGGGACTGCGTACATAGATGTTCGCATCATCGGCATAACGTACGAAGCGATGGCCCCGCCGCTCCAGCTCGCGGTCGAGTTCGTCGAGCAGGATATTCGACAGCAACGGCGAGAGCGGGCCGCCTTGCGGCGTCCCCTCCTGCCGTGGGCTGACGACACCGCCCGACATGATCCCGGCTTCAAGGTAGCGGCGGATAAGCCTGAGTACGCACTTGTCTCTGATCCGACGTTCGATGCAGGCCATGAGGATGTCGTGATTGACCCGATCGAAAAACTTCTCCAGATCGAGTTCCACGCACCAGCGGTGTCCCGCTGTCACATGAGCACGGGCCATCTCGATGGCTTGATGCGTACTTCTGCCCGGACGAAAACCATAGCTGTAGTCCGAGAACAGTGGGTCGAAGATAGGTGTGAGCTGCTGCTGCAGTGCTTGCTGGATCAGGCGATCCACGACGCTGGGGATTCCCAGTTGCCGTGTGCCGCCCTGCGGCTTGGGAATTTCAACCGCTCGCACTGCTTGGGGCTGGTATTCACCGGCCAGTAACCTGACCTTGAGGGTTGGCCAATACTGTCTCACGTAGCCCGCCAAGTCAGCGACCGTCATGCCATCGGCACCCGGTGCTCCCTTGTTGCTGACCACGCGTTGATACGCACGTCTGAGGTTGGCCGGTGCAAGCACCCGCTCCATCAGCGTGTCCGGCTCCGCGTTCGTCCACGTCACGGACGCCGTCGATACCTTTGCACTGTCAGGCGTCACCCTCGGCTTCTGGCCGGAGCTCGGGATGACAGTTTCCGCTGTGGGAAATTTCTGCATTACGGTTACCAACGAGACGGCGACGCCTACTGGCGGCATAACCTGTTCGGCCCTTGGTGGCGCGGTTAACCGCCACTTACTACGGCTTCGGCTGACTTCTGCACGCTCATCCCGTCGCCTTTCGACGCGCGGTAGCACAATGGCAAACGTACAGATCTCCCAGGGTAATTCGCGCGACCTTCCTGCTTATGCCTGTCGGATCTACGTCACAGCGTTCCGTGCAAGTATTGGGCTTTGGCGATTTGTGCCACCTCACCCCGCTGTGCCGCCTCTATCCGCTTCCTGTTCGTCAGGCCAGCATTTTGCCTCGGGCTTCCTTCAGATTCGCGGTCACCCGCGACACCCT
>NZ_JBICKH010000050.1:0-75490 GCF_043103905.1 Pseudomonas sp. yb_2
GAACATCTCCGAAACCACCGTGAATACGTGGCAGAGGCGATGAACGACATCCTTCAAGCAGCGGGATCCGCTTATGCAGGTGGCACCGGATCGCCCCTGTTGAACCGATTGGCAGCGGATCAGTTCCCAATCGTTCAGTCTACCTGGATCTAGCCAAATCGATCCCAAGCGCTTGAGGCCAGTGATTGCACCGCCAAGCAAGCTATGGCAGTGTGCCACCGTCACGCGAAACCTCTTGTTCAGACCAGCGGCCAATGGAATTATGAAAGGGAAAAAAAAGGGAAGAGTTGGCTTACGGGAGATCCAGGCCAGCATCTTGAACGGATATTCACTGGCGCACGTACTCAGCGACGCCAGGTCTGGCCTTGCGGTAACAGAATTCGGAGCCTTGCTGTCCTGGTTGCAAACCGCGACCAAGAAGGGTCGACCAGTCGGCGAAAAATTCCGTCAGACCCTCTTCCCTCGCAACCTATCGGAGCTAAGATCCCAATCGGTGATGGGGGCGATAAGCGGAGAAAGAGAGTTACACTGGTTCACTGCGATCGCACTGAATAACGCCAGTAGATTGAGTTCGCAAGTGCAATTTTTCGAAGCTGTCGAGTCCGCCTTCCTCGCTGATGACTCCAGACTATGCTTGCAGTTGCTCGATGCTTACGAAGCTGAGCACGGCTATTCGTTGTGGTCGATTGATGCAAAAATCGCTTTTCTGCAACATTTTGAAGGGGTGGAAGCACAGAAGAACTACCTAGCCTCGCTCAAAGAAAGCGCGCATGGCAATGTAATCTGGCTTGCCGCTTCTTGCAGCAACCGGAACGAAGTTCCAACTACATTCTTCAACTACTTAAACCAGACTATGGATTTGCTGGATAGCGTTGAGGACGCTCCGCTGAAGCACTGGTTGAAATACCAGTCCATGGGAATTATCCCCGATGAGCCACTCGCACAACAGCAAATCCTCCAGTACCAGACAAACTCTGCACTGATAGATGTCTACACCGCTCTCTTCGACATCCTCCAGCAATGCGTGCTAAATTCGGCCCACCCCCTGCATGTTGTCGGCACGCAGTGTGCCATACGTCTCGCCGAAAAAATCCGCGATCCCCGCTTGCAGCGTCTACTCTTCCTCGCTGGGGAAGTTAGCTGCCCAGGCCAAAAAGCTCCACAGCCTTCTGACCCTCTTGACCAAAGCGGTCAATGGCCAGTGATGTGGAAACGCCAAGCTGAACACTTGATCTACTCCAATACCCCCCCACCATCCGGTAAAAGTTTCATCGCAACATCCATTGCTGCCCTATGTAACGTATATGCTCAAGGGGCTGATGCAGATGCAGCGTTGGCCACTGCACTGAAGCAGTGCTTGAATTTCAGGTGGATGGGAGCTTCTCAGGTATTTCAGCAGTTCTTGATGAGGGAAATGTCAAGTTCTGCTCTGCCTGAGCCAGACGACATTACAAACCGCTTCATCTACACCGCTCATCTTGATGAGTCCATGTTGCCATTTTTGCCAGTGGCATGCAGGGATAATTACATCGAATTAATTGGTAATCTCAAAAAATCGCCTGCGACAGATGCACGCTCTGAATCTTTAGATCAAGTGCATAGTGAAGCGCTAATTAGCGCCGAAAGAGAATTACTTCGCGGCGACCTTGATCTCGCTTCAAGTTATGCTCACACTGCGCTTGAATCGCTACAGCCTCGAATCCGTCGTTTGGCGGCAAGATTGGTCTGTGCGCTCTCGATGCACGATGAAAAAAAACTCGAATTGATCCGCAAAGTCAGTGCTTTCGCAGTAAGAGACCCACAGTCTATTCATTTGTTACCCATAAGCTTATGCGGTGACTACCTGGACAAAGCGCTGCGCAAGGAAATGAAAGGTGATCTGGCGACATCGATCGCCCTGTCGCTGAATTACCGGCATTATGACGATGCTTACTCCAGCGTTCTGTCCTATGCCTATGAAGATTTTTTGATTAAGCATGGACTGGAACGCCCGTCACAGCTATTAGACCATGTTTCCAAGCTAGATCACGACCTCCTGATCTACTACCTGCGCTATATCTGCATCCCCGAAACAATGAAGGTCTCCTCTGTCTTCCTCGGCACCGTTGATCTGCAGGATGAGCGCTTGGCGGTGTGTTCCATGTTGCTCGAACTCGACCCTGAAAATCAGAAAATCTACGAGTCGGAAATAATGGAGATCACTCGCTCGCAAGTAGTGCGAAGTGGTGTTCGCCACGTCGAACAGAGCAAGATGTCTATTGACACCATCGCACTGAGAAGATGGGCCGATAAAAAACACCGCGAAAACTTTTCTCGCTACAAGGGATTGATTAAAGCCGGCCTCCGACCTTCCGAAGGCTTCCAAGAAGCTTATTTCAGCCTGCTCACAGACGGTACTCCACTACCATCCGAGTTCTTGCAAGTTCCTACAGATGAAGCGGGCGCCCTACTCCAGGAAATTCTCCGCTCAATCTTGCTCGAAGCCACCATAAACCCAATGTATGGCTTGGACTGCTACCTCAGTATGCGCATTCGCCACGGTGCGTTATCTGGACAGTTGAGAGGCCCACTTGAACTGCAGGGGATCATAACCAGGCGACAAGCAAGCGACGGAGCCTACGCTGCTAACGAAATCTGGATGGAGCGTCTGTCAGCTCTTGATTCATCTGCGCGAGAGAGAGTAAATATTGAATTATGTGTATTCTCCGCCCGCTACGATGCCCTCATCGAACACATCACCAATGAGCTGATACAAATCACGAGCGAAGAAAAGCCTGATGGCTTATTCGACATGATGATCCCCATCCTGCGTATTCGCATGCTCGCCAGTATTTTGCGAGAAGACACCAGCTTTGAAGACTTCTTTAGTGAATGCATTCACATCTTCTGGAGCACCGTTGAGCGTTGTCTTGATGCTGTTCACGATATCATTGACCAACGCCTCAAACACGAGATCAATGCCATCTTTGCCACACTGCAAACAGCAGTTGACGAAGCTGGTGCGTCACGTGAGTTAGCTGAACTGACACAATGCATTCGTACGGCCCACACCAACGCGCTGCAGGCTATAGATCAGACTAAAGACTGGTTCCGACTACCTGCCCCGAGCGCAGAACCATTATTTGAAATGGAACAACTTATTGATATTGGATTGCAATGCGTACAGCGCATCCATCGTGATTTCAACCCGGCCATTACCAAAACACTGGTGGAACTACCTCATCTGGCCAACGCCCTCACTTACTTCTCTGACATTTTTTTCATTCTATTTGATAATGCCCGTCGTTATTCAAATGCGGGGACTTCGCCGTGCATCGCGATTACGATTGAGCGCAAGGCCAAGGACACCATTACCTTCACATTTACCAACGAAATTGAGAAGCTAACTGACACCAGCGCGTCCATCGAGCGGGTCAAGGAGATTCAAGCGAAGATAGCTAGCGGCGATTATCAGCAAGCGATCCGTTCTGAAGGTGGCACCGGGCTGATCAAACTCAAACGTATCATAGGCCATAACCAACCGCTGGATTTTGGTTACACTGCTGACAATCAGTTCACCGTCACCTTTGACACAAACCTCAGGGAGATCGAACTTGAAAATTTTAATAATTGAGGATGACGAAAATAAGCGCATACAACTTGCTCAGTTTCTGACCCAACTCATTCCGGAGCATGAGGTGTTTCTGGAGCGTTCTCTGCAGAGCGGTGTGAGAAAAATTCGCCAGGACGCGTTTGACTTGATCATCCTCGACATGACACTTCCACAATATGATATCAGCCCGGATGAACCAGCAGACGACACCCACATTTTTGGTGGCCGACAATTCCTGACCCAAATGGATCGCTTTGAAGTCGAAACTCCCGTTATCGTGTTTACGCAGTTTGAAGTATTTGGCAAACCACCGAATGAACTGACCTTGGAGAGCTTGGATTTGCAACTCAAGTCATTGTTCCCAGATATATACAATGAAGCAATTTACTACCATTCCTCCATTGACAGCTGGAAAGCCTCGCTCAAGGAAAAACTGGTAAATTTCGGATTCTTGAAGGACTGATACAATGATAAAAATTCTTTTGGTCGAGGACAATCAAGAGAAGCTCCGCAATGTACTCAAGGGTATATTCGCCATTGCAGGAATTCAAGAGGAAAACCTCGACAAGGCACGAGATCTGCAGGAAGCCAAGCTTCGTCTGAAACATCAAGCCTACGATCTGATGATTCTCGACATCTCACTGCCCATCACGTCGGACGTGGACCCAGTACGGGATGGCGGTTTGTCCCTACTTGAGGAGATATTGGCGCGTGACATCTACATTAAACCCCGCGAGGTCGTGGGGTTGACCGCTCATGCTGACATCCAAGAGGAAATGCGCGGCAGATTCGACAGCGAACTCTGGTCAGTGCTCCACTACAGCAGCGCCAGTACAGCCTGGCTCGATCAGATACAACGTAAAATCGAGCACATTTTGCAAACCAATCGAGAACGCTCGTCCGACTTTCCGGAACGGGCAGATATCTGTGTCCTGACAGCGCTGCACGCTCCCGAGCTCACCGCAGTGTTGCGGCTACCCTGGGACTTCCAACCGATCAGTTTGGAATGCGACCCTACTCAATACTACCGCGGTCATGTCATTACAAAACACGGTCGCCTAAGCGTTGTTGCGGCGTCTGCCTCCCGAATGGGTATGCCCGCCGCTGCAGTACTTGCCATGAAAATGATTCAAACCTTCAAGCCCAGCTATATCGCCATGACCGGCATAGCGGCTGGCGTCCCTGGGAAAGTCGAGTTAGGCGACATAATCGCAGCCGACCCAAGCTGGGATTATGGTAGTGGAAAAAACACATCGTTTGAGGGGGGATCATCGTTTGAAGCGGCCCCTCACCACCTAAACCTAGACCCATTTATCCGTTCCAAGCTGGAAAAACTCCGCAATGACCATTCCGCTTTGGATGGTATACGCCGCCACTGGCCCATCGGTGTCGTCACTCCACTCACCATGCAGCTCGGCCCAATGGCCTCCGGTGCATCAGTGCTCGAAGACCCGACGATCACTTCCAACGTCAAGGCGCAACACCGCAAGTTGCTCGGTGTGGAAATGGAAGCCTATGGCGTGTTTGCAGCGGCTCATGAGGCGCCGTATCCCCAGCCCAAGGTGATCGTCCTTAAGTCCGTTTGCGACTTCGCCAACCCCGAGAAGAACGATAATTTTCAGGAATACGCGGCCTATACCAGCGCGCAGGCATTCAAGTTGCTGGTGGAGGGCCATTTGTGACCGAACTCCATCAGGCTTGATCTATCTGCCCAGCTATAGCTACAAAAGTGTGGTGATCGATTGAGAGCCTCTGGTGGATCCAGACGACGCGTTCACCGGGCCCAGTCGCCGAAAGGTGCGTGGGACTCAATATAACGGGCGGCCGATTGCACATCGCGCCACCCGACATAGGCCATCAATTCTTCTGTACTCCACTGATTTCGACTGGCCCAGGTGGCGAAGCCACGACGCAGCGAGTGCGCCGAATAGCCCTCGACCTCGATCCCGCTGCGCAATAGCGCGCGGCGCAACAGACGCGACACGCTGTTGGCATTAAGTGGCTGCTCGTTGAGATGCCCCCAGCGATCTATGCCACGGAACAGCGGGCCCTGCTCGATGCCACTGAGCGTCAGCCACTGCTCGGTGGCCTGCACCGGACACAGGCGCTTTAGCGCTGGCATGGTCAGATTGCGGCCGCGGTTGTCCCGGTCGGTCTTGCTGCTGGGCAGGAACAGTGTAAGCGATCCATAAACCCAACCCGTTACATGAAGGACGGGAAAATCAGGTATTCGAGTCGGGCACCTGCCCCGCTTGACTCTTCAACCCGAACAACTGGTCAGCTAGCTGTCGGCCTCGCTCCAGCCCCTCCGCCGTCAACCAGATAGACTTGTTTCTATTAACTGGATCACTGATGAAACCCTGTTCATGCAGTCGATTCATGATCTCGAAGTCAAATCCTTTCCACGCGTTACCTTTGTCGGAGCTATAGGCTGCCAACAAGGCAAGCACTGCGTCTTCAATCAGTTTTTCGTCGTATTCCATGGTCGTCACCCCCGCTCTTGTCCTTCAGCGCTTCGTAGGCCCCATCTGACCCACGATGGGGGTAGCACTTAACTATGTATTTTAGGCTTGCAATTCCACGGCAGCAGCGCTTCGTAGTCTTCCACGGAGGACGCCTGCGGCAGGCGCTCTAGTGCGTGGCGCAGCCACGCGTAGGGCTCTTGGCCGTTGGCTTTGGCCGTCTCGACCAGGCTGTAAAGTTGCGCACTGGCCGTCGCCCCTCTGGGCGTGTCACTGAACAACCAGTTCTTTCTGCCGATGACAAACGGGCGGATCGCGCGCTCGGCAGCGTTGTTGTCGATCGGCAAGTCTCCTTGCTCGACGTAGCGTTCTAACTTGCTCCAGTTGCTGGCCAGATAGCCGATGGCTTTACCCAACGCATTCTGGCTCGTGACCTGGGGCTGCGTTTTCTTTGTCCAGCTTTTCAACTGGGCCAGCACTGGTTGACTGCGCGCTTGGCGGGCCAGCTTGCGATCTTCATCGCTGCCTTCCTTAAGGTCGCGCTCGATGCCATAGAGCTTGTTGATCAAATTCAGTGCGATGTCTGCCCGCCCAGTTTTACCCTTGGGCTGCACTTTCTGCGCTTCGACGAACTTGCGGCGCGCGTGCGCCCAGCAGCCCAACCGCTCCACGCCGTCCTGTGCAGCCAGCGCGTTGTAACCGGCGTAGTCGTCGGTCATGACATAGCCGCGATAGCCGTCCAGCAGGCGCACCGGCACCTCCTGCGCTCGGCTGGTGGCGTAGTCGAAAAGGATCACCGGGCGATCAGGTGGGCCGCCGGTTTGCACCCACATCCAGGATTGGCTGCTGGGCTCACGACCAGGCTCTTTCAACACCTGCACACGTGTTTCATCACAGTGGAGATCCGACTGTTCAACAGGCTTTCGCGCATCAGATTCAGCAACGGCTGAAAGTGCTCGCTGCATTGAATCACCCAGCGTGCCAGGGTTTGGCGCGGGATATCGATACCGTGACGCCCCAGCACTTTTTCGAAGCGGTGAAGCGGCAAGCCGTCTACGTATTTGGTGGTCAGCAGCATGGCCAGCACACTCGGGCTGGCCATGCTTTTCTCGATCATCTGGGCGGGCTTGTCCGCCGTTACGGGCGCTGACTCGCAGTCCCGGCAGCCGTACACCTTGCGAACATGCTTGATGACGCGAATCTGCATCGGGACGATTTCAAGCTGTTCGCTGACTTCTTCACCGATGGCATGTTTGCGGCAGCCACAAGCGCAGGTCAGTTCATGCTCGGGCAGTTCGTGGACAACTTCGATACGCGGCAAATCAGCTGGTAGCGGCTTGCGCTTGCCACGGCGTTTGGTTGGCGCAACGACTTCTTCGTCGTCAGCCTCATCCAAGGGCTCGGCCAGGCTTTCCGCTTCGTCGAAGAGTGGCAACTGTGGTGTCGCCGCATCGCCAGTCTGCTCGGTCTTGCGCCCGAACAAGCGCTGGCGCAACAGCGCAACTTCCTCTTCGAGATGAACGATCTTGCCCTTGTCGGACGCGCGCTCGTTGATCATCTGCTCAAGCAGTTGCTTGAGCAGAACAGGATCGTCAGGGAGGTTTTCGGGCATGGAAATCATGCCGCGGATTATACCGAATCAGGCGACGTATCGAGGCGTCAAAACCTGATGCGGACGGTTGCGCCAGAGGTCGAAGCCATCGAGCAGCCAGTTCAGTTCCTGAACGGTCAGGACAATGGCGACGTCAGTCGGATCAGGTAAAGTTTTGAACCGTTCGGACTCCAGGCGTTTGAGCCAGAGGCAGAAGCCGTTGCGTTCCCAATACAGGATCTTCACGCGGTTGCGCGGCTTGTTGAGGAAGACGAAAAGCACTGGGTCGAACACCGCCACCTTGATATCGAGTTCGACCAGCGCGGCCAGGCCATCGATGGATTTTCGAAAGTCGACGGGCTTGGGGTAGAGGTACACTTTTTCGACTTTGGCGTCGGGTCGCATCATGGTCGGCGAGCTCCAGAAAGAAATCGGGAGCACAGCATCGGGGATCAGGTAAGCGCTTTGAATGTGGGGTTCATGGAGCGCTTACGAAACATTCTCTGCCGCGTTGCTGTGGAACTTCCGAGTCGCCTCGTTCGGCATCCATGTGGTGTTATGGAACGTTCTCGGTCTGGTGTTTGGTTGGCTGGCCCAGGGCCCTGTACTAGCGCCTCGCAGCCAGCACAACGCCAGGCTGCAATCCTGACGCACTCGCTACTGGGGTGGAAAACAAAGACGCCTGATGGAAACACCAGGCGTCTTTTTTAGTCAGGGCTTACCCAGTCAAAACCGGTATTGCAGCAGCCGTGGCTGGCGAAGCATGAGAACAACCGAAGGGGTACACTCAAACCCCTATGAGCTCGGCGAGGTTGCGGTACTGTCCCTTGAAGTACAGTAAGGGCTGCGAATCAGCAGCTTTCTGCAGGTTGAACGCCTTCACCTCACCAATCACGATCAGGTGGTCGCCCGCTTCGTGCTCTGCGTGAATTTCGCAATCGAGCCAGTACAAGCTGCCAGCAATGACTGGATTACCCAAAGGTGATTGCTGCCACTCCACGCCGTGCCACTTGTCCGTGCCGCGCCGGGCGAACTGGTTGGAGACGTTGACCTGTTCACCGGACAGGATGTTGACCGCGAACCGACCGGCCTGGCGGATTCTAGGGTAGCTAGCGGAGCTGCGCATTACGCTGAATGACACCAGCGGTGGGCTCATCGACACGCTGTAGAACGACTGGCAAGTAAAGCCTATCGGCTCGTCATCGATGTGGGTGGTAATCACCGTGATGCCGGAGGCGTAGTGCCCAAGCGCTTCGCGGAAGCTCAACGGCTCGATAGCAGTACTGGGGAGTGACATAGTGGGTCCTGGGTATTGATTAGCGCTCGAATGTGCAGGGCTAGGCCAAGTCAGCCCGATCACTCGGGCTGTGCTCCACCTGAACCTTCGCTGATTTAGGCTCAGCGCTTGTTCAGTAGCTCTTGACGGACGATTTCCGCGCCGGCACTCAGCGCATTGAGCTTGCCTCTTGCCACGTGACGCGGCAGGGGCGCCATACCGCAGTTGGTGCATGGATAGAGCTTGTCGGCGTCCACGAACTGCAGTGCCTTGCGCAGGGTATTGGCCACTTCTTCAGAGGTTTCGATAGCGTGGTTAGCCACATCGATGGCCCCGACCATCACTTTCTTGCCACGGATGAGCTCGATCAAGTCCATCGGCACGTGGGAGTTGTGGCACTCCAACGAGACGATATCGATGCTGGACTTCTGCAGCTTAGGGAAGGCTTCCTCGTATTGACGCCATTCCGAGCCCAAGGTCTTTTTCCAGTCGGTATTGGCCTTGATGCCGTAGCCATAGCAGATGTGCACGGCGGTTTCGCACTTGAGGCCTTCGATGGCGCGCTCCAGCGTAGCGACGCCCCACTCGTTAACCTCGTCGAAGAAGACGTTGAAGGCGGGTTCGTCGAACTGGATGATGTCGACACCGGCCGCTTCGAGTTCGCGAGCTTCCTGGTTGAGGATCTTGGCGAATTCCCAAGCCAGCTTTTCGCGGCTCTTGTAATGCGCGTCATACAGCGTGTCGATCATGGTCATGGGGCCTGGCAGCGCCCATTTGATCGGCTGGTCGGTTTGCTGACGCAGGAACTTGGCGTCTTCGACGAAGACCGGCTTGCGACGCGCAACGGCGCCAACCACCGTTGGTACGCTGGCATCGTAGCGATCGCGGATCCTGACGGTTTCACGTTGTTCAAAATCAACGCCATCGAGGTGTTCGATGAAGGTCGTGACGAAATGCTGACGTGTTTGCTCGCCATCGCTGACGATGTCGATACCGGCGTGCTGCTGCTCTTGCAAAGACAAGCGCAGCGCGTCTTGCTTGCCTTCGATCAGTTCATCACCTTCCAATTTCCACGGTGACCAAAGTTTTTCAGGTTCTGCGAGCCAGGAAGGTTTAGGCAAGCTGCCAGCAGTCGACGTGGGGAGCAGTTTTTTCACAATAAAAGACCTTGTACGTGGGCGATTCAAGCGGCGTAACTGGCAGACCACTGCTCAAGAATAGCGTGGTAGGGTTTGATGAAGTGCTCTTCGGCAAACTTCCCCTGCTCAATAGCGAGCCGGCCACGTTCTTCTCGATCATAAACAATACGCGTCAGCGAAAAATCCTGGTGTTGCAAGCTGGGCTGATAGGATTTTCCAGCTGCGGAGTTCGCATTGTAGATTTCAGGACGGTAAATTTTCTGGAACGTGTCCATCGTGCTGATGGTGCTGATCAATTCCAGATTGGTGTAGTCACCCAGCAAGTCACCGGCAAAATAGAAGGCCAGGGGGGCAACACTATTCGGCGGCATGAAGTAACGAACCTTCAGGCCCATCTTCTTGAAATACTCATCGGTCAGGGAGTATTCATCCTGCTGGTATTCAACGCCGAGTACCGGATGCTGGTTCTCCGTCCGCTGATAGGTCTTGGCACTGGAGACACTCAGGCAGATAACAGGCGGCTTGTTGAAGTGCTCCTTGTAAGCATCCGAGCTGACGAAAGACTTGAACAGCTTGCCGTGAAGGTCGCCAAAGTTAGCGGGCGTACTGAACTCGGCCTTGTCCTTGTTATGTTCCAGCAATAGCACGCTGAAGTCATAATCCCGCACATACGATGAGAAGTTGTTCCCCACCATTCCGGCGATGCGTTCGTTGGTTTGACGGTCAACCACTGTCGTCTTCAAGATTTCAATCAAGGGTAGAGCATGATCGCTGTTGCCAGCGGCAATATTCATTTCCACAGAAATAATTTCAAGCTCGACCGCGTATCGATCAGCCTTGGGGTTGTCCCAGTGCGCCAGCGCATTGAAGCGATTATCAATCATCTTCAACGTGTTGCGCAGATTTTCCTGGCGACTGGCCCCTCTCGCCAAATTGGCGAAATTGGTGGTTATGCGCGTATTGTTCGAGGGGTGATAATTTTCATCGAAACAAATGCTGTGAATGGCAAATGCAAAGTCTTTGCTCATTTTAGCCTGACATCCTAATCTCGTAATGGTTTCAGTGCACCGTATAGCTCTGCGACTCAGCTAATTAGTTGGACACTGTCTCTAATTGAGAGGCATTTTAAAGGGTGCTATTGAGCGAAGGCTAATGAATTGATTTCAAAAAATCTTTAGCCCCGCTCATGATGAGCACTGGTTCAGATGAGGATTGCTCACTCAGGTGAGCTTTCAGAATCGTCCTGAGCTGAGTGGCCACCGAAGGCTGCATTCCAATCAGCGAGGGGGTAAACACCCTGTGTTCTGCTTTCGCTGACGATATACATCCAGTCGCGTCAGTGTGTCCGTACTGCGCTCATACACATAGGTATGCCCTTCGATGGTCACACGCCCATAGCGGCGGGCAATGCTGTAGCGGGAGCTCTTGACCTGCTGAATGATTTCAGGGAGCTGCTCAGGTGGCAAGTCCATCTCTACTCAGACTTTTCCTGACGTTTTGAACGAAGCTCAGGCGTTACCTTGTTCATCCTCTTCATCACCGTAGTACTTCACGCCAATGCGAATGATGTCCCGGCCTTGCGCTTTGCGGTGATGGTTGGTGTCTCGCAGCGAGTAGATACAACCACAGTACTCCTGCTGATAGAAGCGCTCGCGCTTGCTGATCTCCACCATGCGCGCAGCTCCACCACCCTTGCGCCAGTTGTAGTCCCAATAGGTGATACCAGGATACTTGGCGGCCGAACGAAGACCGCAGCCGTTGATCTGCTGCATGTCCTTCCAGCGTGAAATACCCAGCGAGCTGCTGATCACCGAGAACCCATGCTCGTAGGCATACAAGGCGGTGCGCTCGAAACGCATATCGAAGCACATGGTGCAGCGCTCCCCACGTTCTGGCGCTTGCTCCATGCCTTTGGCTCGCGCAAACCAGTTGTCGGTGTCGTAATCGGCATCGACGAACGGCACATTGTGCTGCTCGGCGAAGCGAATGTTCTCTTCCTTGCGCAGCAGGTACTCACGCTCAGGATGGATGTTGGGGTTGTAGAAGAAAATCGTGTAGTCAATGCCGGAAGCCGTGATGGCCTCCATCACCTCACCGGAGCACGGCGCGCAACAGGAGTGCAGAAGCAGGCGATTGGCGCCGTCCGGTAGGGTAAGTTTTGGTCGATCGATAATGCTCACAGCTTTACCTCGACCAGCATGAATGTCAGTACCAACGTGCTATGCCCCAAACAGAAAATTCAATGAGGTGATTGTTAGGGATCACGCACCCATGAGACAAACTAATTTTTTTTGCGATGAAATGTAGTTTTCCTCATGATCGACTTAAGGCACCTGCGCACTATCCATGCCCTGCGGGAAACAGAAAGCCTGCAGGAGGCTGCTGAGCGCCTGCGCCAAAAAGGGCTACAGGCCAAATTGTTCGCGGCTGTCCGCAGCGACATGCTGGAGGTGCCCTATCTGAGCGACTTCTTGCTCACCGCCAAGGACACTTCATTTTCCACCTTGGAGGGCGTCAACGCCGTCCTGGATGCCAAGATGTGAAGAGTACTTGCGTGAACTCATCTACGAGGTGTCCGCGGCACGCCCTGCACCTGCCCCGCCATGGGGATACACTGCAGTCCAGGGTGCACCCGCTCAACGGTTGTCAGGAATCGCCAATCTCGATCGCGCATTCTTCTGGGGGTATCAAGGGTATTTTTGGGGGTAAATTTTTGTTTTTGCCAATCAAGAATACCGCCCCAGAGCCATGTCCAAATGTTCTTTGGGGATCCCGATAGCTTGTGACAGGCTTCCACTGAGATCCAGAAAACCGACCTTGCCAGTTAAAGACTGTTACCTATGTGCGTGAACTGATTTGTAACCTATGTGGGTGAGTCATACCACCGGCCGATTTGGGGGAGTTTTTGCTGCGCCTGGATGAACTTAGCCCGAGCAGTATAAGCATCGCGATGCGCCTGCTGGTGATGCTGCCGGTTCGCCCTGGAGAGTTGGTGAAAATGCGCTGCCACTGGCGGTGGATGCAGTGGCGCCGCGGTCGAGGCGTCCTCGCAGGGCACGGCGGCTAATACCGTGCGCAGCTACCAGAGCGCCCTCGCCTATTGGTCGGCCTGGCTTCAACTGCGCTATCACCGGGCGCTCGGCGACGGCCCCTACCGACCGAGGTCGCAATGCAGTTCATCGTCGCTCACTTGGCCCACAAAGCCGGTAGGTAAAAAGCACGAACCTCGCCCCCCACTGACATCGCGCGCGTCGGCTGTGCTGTGGCAAACTGCCGCTTCTATTGTTTGACCGATGAAACCGCCCCCCTATGCCTGAAGTACACCCCCGCACTGCTCCCAACGCCAAGGCCAAGGCCAATGAAAGCGAATCCGAACCGCTTGCCCGTCGTGGGCGCCCGGTTGGCGATCGCGACGCCAAAAGGTCCGAGTTGCTGGCGGCGGCGATCGCGGTGATCGCGCAAGAAGGCTATGCCGGTGCCACCATGCGCAAGGTGGCGCAGCACGCCGGGTGCACCACAGGCGCGGTGACCTACTACTTCGCCAACAAGGAAGAAATGGTCAGTGCCGTTGCGCAGACCCTGTTCGACAAAGTCGACGCACTGCTGGACATCGACCTCGATCAGGTCGACATCAAGTCGCTTATTGAGCAGTGGCACCAATGGATCAGCCTTGACGAGCCAGGCAACTGGCTTGCATGGCTGCAACTGCTCACCCATGCCCGGCACCAGCCCGCGTTCGCCAGTGTCATCAAGCAGCGCTATACCAACTTCCGCGAGGTGGCCACTTCGGTGCTGGAGGCCGGCCAGCGCCAGGGCCAGATCCGTGAAGATGTGCCGGCCGATGTGTTGGCCGATCACATTGCCGCGTTCAGTGATGGCTGGCTCATGATGCTGCCTTTCGAGTCCGAACCCGTTAGCGCAGAGCGCGGGAAAGCCTTGATTGACGCCTTCATTGTCATGATTTCTCCACCCAAAACCGCCAAGTCCTAAGTCGCCTCCCGGTAGACCCGGCGCCTTCCCTGGAAGGCGTCACCCCCACCAAACCGCTCGTGTCTTCGCCGCCTTCCGTCGTCGCGCAACTGCCGCCCCGCGCCTTGCCGATCCAACCCAAGCACCAGGCCCCGATAGCGCCTGCCCTGCTTTTTGCAGGCTCTGGCGCCATTGCGTCTTGCATGTAAGCAAAACTCCTGTATTTTACAAAACACTTGATATAACAAATAAAACACAACCAAGTGGCAGGAGCGAAAATGGGCTTTAGCACCAAGGCGCTGTCGCGGTCCGAGCAGGCATGCCAGGGCTACCGGATCCTTATTCCACAAAGACGCAGGTTGCCTGAAATTGACGACCTCACCTTCCTCCACCTCTCCAAACCTGGCCTCGGCCTGACCCTCCACGCAATCGGGCGGCCAATTCGCAACGGGGCACGGAGGGGCGCCATGATCACGTAACGCCAACTTACGCTGTCGAAGGACAGCCCTTTGTCCGACGTGTCGCGATAGCACGCCCTGCCAAAAGCGCACCGGCTATTGCGGCCCTGCTTGCCTGCAATTTGCCCTTCGTCCCGACGAGGCCCGCACAGCCCATGTTCAAAAACATTCCGCTCACCTTGAAACTCTTCCTGCCACCTGCCATCGCCCTGTTCGGCATGTTGCTGTTCGTGGGCTACACCGCGGTGCAACTGGACGACAACGACAACCGATTGGTGTCGCTCGAAAAACAGCGCTACCCAACGCTGGAAGCTGCCGACAACGTGATCTTCCAGTTCTCCCGCCTGCCCGGCCTGCTCAACAGCGCCGTGGCAGCGGGCGAGCGGGACACCTTGGATGAAGCGAGCGACGTGCTGGCCGACGTCCATGCGCGGCTGCGCGACCTGGAACCGCTGACCGCTGAACGGGCCGACCGACACCGGGAAATTCAAGCCTGGTCGGCGGCGATCAAGCGCTACGCCGATAACGCGTTCGCCTCCTCCGGGCAACTGCTCGATGGGGCGGCGTTCGATGATTTACGCCCCCATTTTGATCGCATGGCCAGCGACCTCAAGAACGCCCAGGCGCTCGGCGAGCAGTTTCGCAGCCACGCCTACGCCGACTTCCAGAGCAGCTTGACCCAAGTCCGCGCCGACAACGCCACCACCACGCGCGTCGGCTACCTGCTCAGTTTTTGCCTGCTGCTGGTGGTCAGCGCCAGCGCGGCCTGGGTGATTCGTCAGGTCATGAGCAATGTCCGCGGCGTCATCGGATCGCTCAAGACCATTGCCAGCGGCGATGGCGACCTGACCCGCCGCGTGCAGGTCGACTCCTCAGACGAAATCGGCGAGATGATCGGCCTGTTCAACGGTTTGCTGGACAGCCTGCAAGGCACCTTGCGCCAGGTCATCGAAACCGCAGCGCCCCTGGAGCAGATGTCCCGCGAACTGCACCGGCTCACCCAGGGCGCGGAGGACAGTGCGCGCTCACAGCAAGAGCGCACCGAGTCCATCAGCCGTGACATAGACACCATGACCAATAGCATTCAGGAAGTGGCGCAGCGCTCCGAGCAGGCCTCCGAGCAAGCCAGCGCCGCGGCGCGTCAAGCGAACGAAGCCAGGCATAACATCGACAGCCTGTCCTTGAGCATCGGCGACCTGGGCAACAGCGTGCTCAGCTCGGTGCAGGCCATGGAACAACTGGAAGCAGAAACCCAGCACGTCGGCTCGGTGCTGACGGTGATCCGCAGCATCGCCGAACAGACCAACCTGCTCGCCCTGAACGCCGCCATCGAAGCGGCACGGGCTGGCGAGCAAGGGCGGGGCTTTGCCGTGGTCGCCGATGAGGTGCGCAACCTGGCCCAGAAAACGACCGCTTCCACCGCGCAGATCCAAGACATCATCCAGCGCCTGCAAAACAGCGCCAGCAGTGTCTTGCACGCGATGAACCTGAACGGCGAAAAGGCCAGGTCAAGCATTCAGCGCTCTGAACATGCCACGCAGACCCTGGAGGCGATTACCGGGGCCGTTCGCCAGATCGATGAGTTAAACGCCGGCATCGCCCGTTTCACCAACGAGCAGATCGGCCTTTCCCGTTCGATCCAGCAAGACACCGAGAGGCTGCAACAGGACACCCAGGCCACCACCCAAGGTGCCGACGCCACCGCACGGCTCGGCGAGCAATTGGTCGGTACGGGCAACCACCTTCGCAGCGCCACCGCTCAGTTTCGCATTTGAACCTTCCCCACCACGAGAGCAGTTGAAGCATGCAAGGCATTAGAGCACTCGGTATCGCAGGCCTTATCGCGACCACCCCAGCAATGGCCCTGGACCAGGGAGACTATCAATTCAACGGCTTCGGCACCGCCGGCCTCACCCACCTGGGGGGCGAGGACAAAGGGCGCAGTTTCGGCATCAGCGGGCAGACAACGGACGCCTGGCGCGGTGACCAGCTCTCCCGGCTGGGTGGCCAGCTCCAATATGGGCTCACCGACACGCTGGGGGTGACCGTGCAGGGCACCCTCAAGCCGGAACAGGACACCTGGAAAGGCAACCTGGAGTGGGCTTACCTCTCCTGGAAAGCGACCGAAGGCCTGACGGTGCGCGTAGGGCGGCTGCGCCTGCCGATCTACATGTATTCCGAAACCCTCGACGTCGGTGTCACCCACCCTTGGCTGCGGCTGCCGGATGAGGTCTACAGCCAGGTCCAGCTGAGCAACTACGAAGGTGCCGATGCCCTCTACACCGTGACCACCGGCATCGGCTCCGTGACGTTCCAGGTGGCAGGCGGCCAGGCCGCCAACCGCAACTTGTTCGCCATGGATGACTTGTACGACATCGACTACAAGAAGATCTTCGCGGCTAACGTCAGCCTGGAAACCTATGACTTCGGCACGCTGCGTCTCGGGTACGCCGAAGCGGACATCGACACGAACCTCAGCGCCTCGGTCGTCGCCCCAGGGGGCTCGCCTACACAGGTCGACTTCCTGAGCCTGAACCGCAAGAAAGGCGGTTTCGCGTCCATCGGCTACCAGTACGACAACGGCACCTGGGTCTCCTCGAACGAGTGGACCAGCAACAACACCGAAGGCGACCAGCAAGGCAGCATCGATGCCTTCTACCTCATGGGCGGGCGCCGTTTTGGCGACGCGCTGCTCCACCTTACCTACGCTCAGCTCGACGAAGACGCTGGCCGCCAGAGCTCCTGGACCTACGGCATGAACTACAACCTGGCGCCGAACCTGGTGCTCAAGGGCGAGTACAAGCGGGTGGACACGCGCGGCAACGGCTACCGCGGCACCTTCGTGCAGAACGCCCAGGAGACCTTCGACCATGCAGTCTTCGCGGCCAGCAACGGTACCGCCGGCACTCCTTCGCGCAACTACGACGGCGACATTGTCAGCGTCGGCGTCGATTTCGTCTTCTAAGGAGCGCCCATATGAAACCACTCCTCACCGCAATGTTCGGCGCAACCCTGGCCACAGCCAGCACCCTGGCCAGTGCCGAGGTGGCCGTGATCATGAATGCCGGCGCCAGCGCCGCACCGTCCCAGGCCGAGGTGGCCAACATATTCCTGGGCAAGGACACCAGCCTCAGGGGCCTCGACCAGAAAGGCTGGAACCCCACCAAGGAACGATTCTACAGCGCGCTGACCAACAAGAACGAATCCCAGCTCAAGTCGTACTGGTCAGGCCTGGTGTTCACGGGCAAGGGGCAACCGCTGCAGAGCGTGGACGATGACGCCGCGGTGATCGCCAAGGTGGGCAGCGAGGCCAATGCCATCGGCTATATCGACACCTCTGCCGTCAACGACAAGGTCAAAGTGCTCTTCACCCTGCCCTGAGCTTCGCCGCCTCCCCTGACCTGGCATACCGGGGGAGGCAGCGCCTGGCGCTCGCAGGCAAGCCCCTGCAGGGCTGCGACCTGCGAGCCTTGATTGAGCCATTATTTGCTCAAATGGGTGCCCTATGAGCCGTTTTCATTCACAATGCCCGCACGATATGCAGTGTGGAATCTTCTGATGCACCTCCCTACCGATGAGCGCCTGCTCAAAGCGCTGGCCGACGCGATCGTCGTCCACCCCCGAGCCACATTGAAGGAGCTGGCCGAGGCGGCGGGCGTGAGCAAGGCGACCCTGCACCGTTTCTGTGGCACCCGTGACAACCTGGTGAACATGCTGGAAAGCTATGGGGACCAGGTCCTGACGCAGGTCATCGGCAACGCTGACCTGCACGGCAGCGACCCGACCGCAGCCCTGCATCGCCTCATCGTCGAGCACCTCAAGCATCGCGAGATGATGATCTTCCTGCTCTTCCAGTACCGCCCGGACTCGTTCGACGACAGCGAGACGAACCGCCCGTGGCGGGCCTATGCCGACGCCCTGGATGCCTTCTTCCTGCGCGGCCAGCAGGCGGGGGCTTTCCGTATCGATATCAGCGCGGCGATCTTCACCGAAATGTTCCTGAGCATGGTGTACGGCATCGTCGATGCCGAACGACGCGGGCGGGCGGCCAGCGCGACGTCCGTGCAAACGCTGGAGCTGCTTTTCCTCGACGGTGCTGCGGCACCCGCTCGCTGACCTGCCTTCACCAGCCAAAAAAACCCCAGGGCATCGATCCCTGGGGCCAAGTGGCTGGACAAGCCAACCAAAGGAGGCTGTTTCAGCCCTTGCTCGGCCAGCCGCCGCCGAGTGCGCGGAACAGGTCGACCAACGCCAGTTGTCGCTGGGTACTGGCTTCGATGAAGGCTGCTTCGTTCACGTAGCTGTTGCGCTGGGCGTCCAGGTAGCGCAAATGGTTGTCCACCCCACCCTCGTAACGAGCCTTGGCCAGCGTCAGGGTCTCGCGGCTGGTGTCGGCCAGGGCCCGCCGCGCGGCTTGCTCGCGGCGCAGGGTGTCGGTGGCGGCCAGCGCATCGGCCACTTCGCGGAAGGCGACCTGGATCGCGCCTTCATAGGCGGCCACGGCCGAGTCCTTGCGTGCCTCGGCCAGGCTGAGCCCGGCACGGTTGCGCCCGGCGTCGAACAACGGCAGCGACAGCTGCGGCATGAAGGCCCAGCTACGCGAGCCACCGTCGAACAACCCGGACATCTGCGCACTGGCGGTACCAAAGCTGCCGGTCAGGCTGATACGCGGGAAAAACGCTGCCCGCGCCGCGCCGATATCGGCATTGCGCGCGCGCAGCCGGTGTTCGGCGGCGATGATATCGGGGCGGCGCTCGATCAATGCCGACGGCGCGCCCGGCACAATGTCATTGAGCACCATCGGCTCATCCGGGCGTTCAGCGGGCATCGCCTTGGCCGCCTCGGCACTGCCCAGCAACAGCACCAGCGCGTTGTAGGCCTGGCGCTGTTGGCGCACGGTGACTTCGAGCTCGGCACGGGACTGCTCGACCAGCCCCAGCGCCTCTTGGTGGTCCAGCGCCGTGGCCGTGCCGGCGGCGCGCCGCTGGCCGACCAACGCCAGGGAATCCTCGCGGCTGGCCAGGGTCTGGCGGGTCAGCGCCTGGCGCCGCTCGGCGCCGTCCAAGGCCAGGTAGGCCTGGCTCACCTCGGCGATCAGGGCGATGCGTGCGGCACGCCCGACTTCCTCGGTGGCCAGGTACTGCTCCAGGGCCGCATCGCTCAGGCTTTTGACGCGGCCGAACAGGTCCACTTCGTATTCCGGCAGCGACAAGCCCACCTGATAGGTGCTGCTGACACCCTCGCGGCCATCGCTCGAAAGCGCCGCAGGCAAATGCTGGCGATTACCGGAGGCGCTGGCATTCAAGCCCGGCACACGGTCGGCCCGCTGGATCCGGTACTGCGCACGGGCCTGCTCGATGTCGAGCAGGGTCTGGCGCAAGGAGCGGTTGTTGTCCAGCGCGGTACCGACCAGCTGACGCAGCACTGGGTCGACGATGAATGCCTGCCAGTCCAACTGCTCCACCGAGTGGCCAGTATGGCCGGCTGCATCGCCCCATTCGGCCGCCACCGGCGCTTCGGGGCGCTGATAGGTCGGCGTCAGGGAGCAACCAGCCAAGGTCAAGGCCAGGACGATAGGAAGCACACGATTGACCATGATCATCACTCTGCCTCCTCGACAGCCTGTTGCACCGGGGAAGGCTTGCGCTTGAGCAACGTCAACACCCAGACAAAACAGACCGGCACGAACACCACGCCCAGCAAGGTGGCGCTGAGCATGCCGCCGATCACGCCGGTACCGATGGCGCGCTGGCTTGCCGCACCCGCGCCGGAGGCGATGGCCAGCGGCACCACGCCGAGGATGAACGCCATGGAGGTCATCACGATCGGACGGAAACGCAGGCGCGCGGCCTCGATGGCGGCGTCGCACAGGCTGTAGCCCTTCTCCCACAGTTCCTTGGCGAACTCGACGATCAGGATGGCGTTCTTCGCCGCCAGGCCAATGATGGTGATCAGGCCGACCTTGAAGTACACGTCGTTGGGCATGCCGGTGAGCGTCACCGCCCACACCGCGCCCAGGGCACCGATCGGTACGATCAGCATCACCGTCAGCGGGATCGCCCAGCTTTCGTACAGCGCCACCAGCAGCAGGAACACCACCAGGATGGCCAGGGCGAACAGGCTGGCAGCCTGGCCGCTGGAGACCTTCTCCTGGTAGGAAAGGCCCGTCCAGGCGTAGCCGATACCTGGCGGCAGCTCGCTGACCAGGCGCTCCATCTCGGCCATTGCCTGCCCGGTACTGTGCCCCGGCGAGGCGTCGCCGGCGATGCGGATCGACGGGTAACCGTTGTAGCGCACCAGTTGCACCGGGCCCTCCTCCCACTGGGTGGTGACGAAGGCGCTGAACGGCACCTGCTCGCCGTTGGCATTGGGAGCATAGAGGCGCAGCACGCTTTCGGGGGTCATGCGTTCGCCTTGCTCTGCCTGCACCACCACGCGCTGTTGGCGCCCGGCATTGATGAAGTCGTTGATCACAGCCGATCCGAAGGCGGTGGCCAAGGTGCTGTTGATGGCCTCGAAGCTCACGCCCAGGGCTCGGGCCTTTTCCCGGTCGATGTGCAGGCGCAGCTGCGGTGCTTCGGCCAGGCCTTCCATCATCGCGTAGAGGATCACCGGGTTGCCGTTGGCACGCGCCAGCAACTGGTCACGGGCCGCGAGCAGTGCTTCGCGCCCGAGGCCACCACGGTCCATCAGGCGCAGGGCGAAACCACCGGAGTTGCCCAGGCCGTCGATCGGCGGCGGCATGACGGCGGTGATGGCACCGTCGCCGTTGGCGGCGAACTGTGCATTGATCGCTGCCGTTTCCGCCTCCGCCGATTGCGCCTTGTCGCGCTGCGACCAGTCCTTGAAGGTCGGGAACGCCAATGCGGCATTGTCACCCTGGCCCGAGAAACTGAAGCCGCTGACGATGAACGAGTTGGCCACCGCGTCACGGGACATCAGGAACTTTTCCAGCGCCTCAGCGGTGTGGTCGGTGCGTACCCGGCTGGCGCCTGGTGGCAACTGCACATCCACGACGCTATAGCCAAGGTCCTCGGCCGGCACGAAGGCCTCCGGCAAGCGCAGGTAGGAATAGCCCAGCACCACCAGGATGCCCACATACGCCAGCATCCAGCGGCCGGCACGTGCCACCAGTTCGCTGTTGAGCAGCGAATAGCGTTCGGTGACACGGGCGAAGCCACGGTTGAAGGCGCCGAAGAAACCGGCCTTTTCATGGTGGCCATGGGGCACCGGCTTGAGCAGCGTGGCGCACAGCGCCGGGGTGAAGGTCAGGGCCAGGAAGCCGGAGAACAGGATCGACACTGCCAGCGACACGGAGAACTGCTGGTAGATCACCCCCACTGAACCGGACATGAACGCCAACGGCAGGAACACCGCCGCCAGCACCAGGGTGATGCCGATGATCGCCCCGGACACCTGCCCCATCGCCTTGATGGTCGCCTCCACCGGCGACAGACCTTCCTCGGCCATCAACCGCTCGACGTTCTCCACCACCACGATGGCGTCGTCCACCAGGATGCCGATGGCCAGCACCATGCCGAACATGGTCATCATGTTCACCGAGAAGCCGAGCAGCTTCATGATCATCAGCGTCCCGAGCAGGCACACCGGCACCACGATCGACGGGACCAGGGTATAGCGCACGTTCTGCAGGAACAGGAACATCACCAGGAACACCAGCACCATGGCTTCGATCAGGGTGTGGATCACCTTCTCGATGGCCACGTCGACGAAGCGCGAGGTGTCGTACGGCACCGAGTATTCGACACCTTCGGGGAAGAACTGCGACAGCTCGGCCAAGCGCTCCTTGACCAGCGTCGCGGTCTGGATGGCATTGGCGCCCGGCGCCAACTGCACCGCACCGGCCACCGCCGGGTGGCCGTTCAGGCGCGCCGACAGGTTGTAGTTCTCGCTACCGATGGCCATGCGCGCCACATCACCCAGGCGGACGCTGGAGCCATCGGGGTTGGCGCGCAGGACGATGCCGGCGAACGCTTCCGGGGTGTCGAGGGTGCCCTGCACGGCCAGGGTCGCGGTCAGCTCCTGCTCGCTGGCACCGGGCGTGCTGCCGAAGCTGCCGGCCGGTACCTGGACGTTCTGGCCGCGAATGGCCGAGTTGATGTCGTCGATGGACAGGCCATAGCCCACCAGCTTCTGCGGATCCACCCAGACCCGCATGGCCGCTTCCGAGGCGAAGAACTGCAGCTTGCCCACGCCGGGCACGCGCAGCAGTTCGTTGTTGATGTTGCGCGCGGCATAGTCGGCTAGGGCCGTGGTATCGCCACGGTTGCCGGCCGTGCTGGTCAGGGCGTAGATCAGCAGGAAGCCGGAGCTGGCCTGCTCGACTTTCAGCCCTTGGGTCAGCACCGCCTGTGGCATGCGTGCCTCGGCCTGTTTCAAACGGTTCTGCACGTCGACCTGCGCCATGTCCGGGTCGGTGCCTGGCTCGAAGGTCACCATCACTTCGGCCACGCCGTTGGAGTTGTTGGTGGACTCGTAGTACAGCAGGCCCTTGGCGCCGTTGAGCGACTGTTCGATGATGCTGGTCACCGACTCCACCATGACCTTGGCCGAAGCGCCGGGGTAGGAGGCGGTGATGGAGATCTGCGGTGGCGCCACGTTGGGGTACTGGGCCACGGGCAAGGATGGAATCACCAGCAAACCGGCCAGTGAAATGAACAACGCCACGACCCAGGCGAAGTTCGGGCGATGGATGAAGAACCTGGACATCTCACTTCCCTCGCATCACTGGGCGGCAGCCGTTTGTTTCTGCGCAGGCGCAACGGGCATACCGGGGGCCAACCCTGCGGGGCTGCCGACGATCACCTGATCGCCCGGCTCCAGCCCCTCGGTAATCTGCCAGCGCGAGCCTTGCATCACGCCGGTGCGCACCGCGCGTGCCTCGGCGATGCCATTGGTGGCGACCAAGACCCGCGCCTGGCCGTCGCTGCCTCGCTGAACCGCACGCTGTGGGACCAGGATGGCGTGGTTGTCGGTGCCTTGAGGCGTGCGCACGCGCACATACATGCCCGGCAGCAGCGTGCCGTCCGCGTTGTCGAAGCGCCCCCGCAGGATGACCTGGCCGGTACCGCGGTCCACACTCACATCGGTGAACATCAGCTCGCCCGAGCGCTGGAAGTCGGTGCCTTCCACTTGCGCGGTCAGGCGCTGGCTGTCGGCCGAAAGTGCGCCGTCCTTCAACGCTTGTCGCAGGCGCAGTGCGTCAGCGGCAGACTGGGTGAAGTCGATGTAGATCGGGTCGAGTTGCTGGATACGCGCCATCAGCGTCGCCTCCCCCTGCCCCACCAACGCGCCTTCGGTGGCCAACGCACGGCCAATGCGCCCGGAGATCGGCGCGGTGACGGTGGCGTAGCCCAGGTTCAGGCGTGCGGCCTGCACGTCGGCCTGGGCAGAGCGCACCGCCGCACCGGCACTGCGCAGCTCGGCGGTGGCGCTGTCGAAGTCCTGCTGGCTGACCGCCTCGATCTTGACCAGTGGCTCATAACGCTTCACCCGCGCCTGGGCCTCCTGCTGCACGGCCTGGGCTCGGGCCAGGTCAGCCTCGGCACGGGCCAGTGCGGCCTTGAACGGCGCCGGGTCGATCTGGAACAGCACATCCCCCGCCTTGACGTCAGCCCCTTCCTCGAAGCGCTTGTGCAACACGATACCCGGCACCCGCGCCCGCACCTCGGCGACGCGCATCGGCTCGACCCGGCCCGGCAGTTCAGCCGCCAAGGCGACCTGCTCGGGCGCCAATGTCACGATTTCCACCGGGTAGCTCGCATTGGCTGCACCGTCCTGCTCTGCTGCGGGCTCACACCCGGCCAAGGCGATCGCCATGGCCAATGCGCCCACCCTTATCGAACCTGTCTTGCCCATCACACACCCGAACCTTGATTGAAAACGGGGCGGATGCTACTTTTCAAACCCACATGAGTCAATATTGTCTCATTAAAATCATAAAAGACTCTTAATGACCCCTTCAGACTTTCCACCTTCAACGCTTCCCGCCAAGCTGGTGAATGCCCTGTATGCCGCTGCCGCCTTGCGACCCAGAGCGTCCATGGGCGAGCTGGCCGTGTTGGCGGGCATCAGCCGGGCAACCCTGCACCGTTACTGCGGTACGAGAGACAACCTCGATAGCCAGCTCGAACAGCACGCCAAAGACACGCTCATGCATATCCTCGACAACAGCGGCACGCTGGCCTGCCGCGAGCCCCTGGCCGCGTTGCGTCAGCTGATTCATGCGCACCTGGCCCAGGGTGAACTGATCGCTTTCCTGGCCTCCCGTTACCCTGTGCACATGAGCGTGCAGCACGACCTGCGGTTTTATCTGGAAAGGCTCGATGCGTTGTTTGCCAGCGGCCAGCGACAAGGCGTATTTCGAGCGGATGTCACCGCGGCGTTGCTGACCGAGATGTTCGTATCGCTGTTGCATGGCATGGTCGACGCCCGCCAACGGGGGCGCGCGCCAAGAGAGTGTGCAACGGTGCTGGAGAGCGCGTTTCTACAGGGCATTGCCACGCGGGCGCCCTATTGAGCGCCCGCGCAGGGCAACAGCCGTGAAGACCTATTGCGTCAAAGGAAGGGAATGAACGCTATTGCTCGGCGTCATCGAGCGGCGTGCTCCAGATCACCAGCTCAAGGGCAGCGGCGATCTGGATGCGATGGTCGGCAAGCGGGATAGGCAGCAGGTCCTGGGCGCGCTCCAGCCGGCGCAGCAAGGTATTGCGATGGGTACCCAGCACCTCGGCGGTCTGGGTGATGTTGCAGCCATTGGCCAGGAAGGCGTGCAACGAATGCTGAAGCACCGTGGGCTCGGTCGCCAAGCGCCCCAACGTGCTCAAGACGAACTGCCTGGCCGCGCGGGCATCCTGGGTCATCAGCGACACCATCCTCACCTGATCGATCGTGGCAACGGCGGGTGAACCCGCCAAACGGCCCATCAACCGCTGGGTGGTCAAGGCTTCCAGGTGCGAGCGCCGGAAGCCATTCATCCCCGCGCCCGCCGAACCGATTGCCGCGCGTATCTTCGGAAATTGCCGGGCGACGTCCTGCAGCAGGTTCAGGTCCAGCGGCTTTGCCGCATTGCTCCAGGCCCACAGGGTCGCAGGGCCCGCGAATACGATCAGCGGCGCTACCGTGCCCGTGAGCTGCGCCAGGGCACGCGCCATGTCTTCCAGGGGGCGAATCTCGGCGTCCGGGGTTTCGCTCCAGACGAGGCAGGCATGGTGCCTCTGAGCCAGGCTGTAGCCCAGTCGCCTGCCGAACTGCTCCGCGTCCACATCCCTGCCATCGAGCAGCCGGCTGACCAGGCTGCGTTTATCGATAGGGTCGTCATGGGCCTGGGCGCTTTTTTCTTCGAGGATGATCTGCGTCACCACGCGCATGTTGCTGTCGATGAATTCCGAGATCGACCGCGACGAGACCTCCAGGAATTCCTCGAGCACCGCGGGATCCTGCGTCAGGCTGAAGGCCATCTTCATCCACAGGTCCCAGGCTGCGTTCTGTGTCGACCTTGCAACATTCATCAGCAGTTCGGACAACCCCCTGCGGGCGAGCTCCCTGGCCGTGTCCACCATGTCAGCAGACACATAGGGCTCCACCGGCTCCCCAGGGCGCTGCAGGTTGGCATTGGCCCAGTGCAGCAACTCTGCCCGGTTGGCGCGCCGGCACGCCGCGAGGATGACCGGGTCCTCCAGCAACCTGGCATCTTCGGGCGAAGAGAACAGTGACTGGTTCAGGCGCTCGACCCACTCGGCTGGCAGCGCCTGAGCGAGCTCGGCGCCTTTGCGCATAAGCTCGCGAACGGTTTCCGAGGGGCGTGGCCAGGGCGACGGCGTGCTGGTCATGGGCGGTGCAAATCACTCAAAAATCGGCTGGAAAATGGTGCAGTTCGTACCTTGGCGCAGGGCCAGTGGAAACCTAGCATGAACTCACTGCCTGAACAAAAAATACAAGGAGGCACCGTGACGCTTCATGTCCCTTTTTTGGGTTTAGCGCAGTGGCAAGCAGGCCTGTTTCCTGATGCCCGTTGATCAAACGTCAACCCGCCTGCGCAACCGTTCCTTTCAATCTGGAGTGTTCTCAATGTCAGCCTCTCGCGACGCCACGCCAAGCCTGCCCGTGGTAACCCGCTCGACTTCCGCGCAAGAGATTGCGCTGCTGAGCGACCAAGCAGGTGCGGTAATCATCCGCAACTTCATGACCCCTGAACAAGTCGTACGGATCAACAACGAACTCGACGCCCCCCTGGCCGCGCTCGATGCCGGCTCCAGGCACGAGCACGAGCTGATCGCCGAGTTCCATGGCCATCAGACCAAACGGCTAACCAACCTCGTCACCCACAGCAAGACCTTTCGTGAGGAAGTCCTCGATGACGACCTCTTCCACGAATTGGGGAACGTGCTTTACGCCCCGGAGTGCGGTGACTGGTGGCTGACCACGGCCCAGTTGATCGAAATCGGCCCAGGCAACAAAGCGCAAATGCTGCACCGTGACATGATGCAGTACCAACCGTTCGTGGCCATGAACAAACATGCGCCACGCGCCATCACCAACCTGATGCTGGCGCTGACCGATTTCACCGAGGAAAACGGCGCCACGCGCTTGATCCCCGGGAGCCAGGACTGGGATGACTTCGACGATGTCGGCACCCCAGAGATGACGATTCCTGCCCTGTTGAAAGCCGGGGATGCCGTGCTGTTCGGCGGCAAGGTCGTTCACGGTGGCGGGGCCAACGTGACCACCGACTATTACCGTCGCGGGCTGACCATCCCGATGCAGGCTTCGATAATCACGCCTGAAGAAGCCTACCCGTTGATCGTGCCGCTCGAGCTGGTGCGCACGCTTTCTCCGCGGGTACAGAAGATCCTCGGTTTCCGCTCCCAATACCCCAATGGCAGCCCTGGCCTTTGGCAACATAACTACGCAGACCTGGCGGATTACCTTCAGCTCTAGCGTCCAGCGTTGACTTGCCTGGGCCTGAAGGTGCCACGACCACCCATTCGCCCAGGCAAGAAAACAGGCCAGGCATCGGTTTGCGATGCCTGGCTTCTGAGCGAGTGGCCAACCCTTCACTCCTGGTAGGGCATTACCCCTCGGCGTGAAAACAATACAGGTACACCTTCGGCGTTGAACAACGCCGCCGTCAGTGAAAGGCCATCCGCGGTCTGCGTTTCCTGGAAACTGTGCCCGCCATCGCTGCTCTGCACGCTCAGCCCATCCAGCCCGACCGCCAGCACACGAGAGCCGGCTACCGCTACGCAAGTGACAGAGCCCTTGCTTTGCGTTGGCACTCGGCGAAAGCCCTTGCCGTCCGCTGAACCCTGCAACAGGGTGCCGCGCTGGCCACCCAGCAGCAGACGTCCATCGGCCAGTACCGCGCCTGCCCACAGGGTGCCTTCGTAGCCAGTATCCAGGTAACGCCAGTTTTTACCCTGGTCCTCGGAATGCAGTACCTGCCCATGCTCGGCCGTGGCGTACAGCGTGCCGCGGCTGTCGGCAAACAGCCCCATCAGGTTGAGGTCGGCCCGCTTGGCCCCCGGCGGGGCCTGAAGCGGCTGCTCGGACCATGTCTGGCCCCCATCCTCGGTAGTCAGCAGCAACGACCAGAGGCCTACCGCCACACCCTGCCGGGCATTGAAGAAGTGCACCGCGAACAGTGGCCGGTCTTCTTCGGTGGCCAGGCGCTGGACCTGCCAGGACTCCCCGCCATCGGTGGTGATCAGGATCGCGCCCCAGTGGCCAACCGCCCACCCGCGTTTGGCATCCACGAACGACACGCCCGTCAATGATGTGGACAGCGGTACCGACCTCGCCTGGCGCCACTGCAGGCCCTGATCGTCGGACAACAGCACGACACCGTGGTCGCCCACGGCCACCATGCGCGCCCCCGCCCAGCCGGCGGCCAGCATGGTGGCCTGCGTGGCATTGCTCACCTGTACGGCCGGCACGGCCTGCAACGGCGCGGCCTGAAGAGACATCAGCGGCAATGCTGCTGCGAGCAAGGCCGCGGTGAATGAAACCCTGAACTTCATGCTTCTCTCCTCAGTGCACCAGCGCGCCGATCATGCGCACAGGGCGCTTACGTGGGAATACCCGCTCCAGCCAGACCGCGAAGGCCGGCAGCACGGTCATGGCCATGACCATGTTGACGATGAACATGAAGGCCAGCAGCTTGCCCATGTCGGCCTGGAACTTGAGCTCCGAGAACGCCCAGGTAGCCACGCCCACCGCCAGGGTAATGGCGGTGAAGATCGTCGCAACGCCCACCTCGAGCAATGCGTGCTCGACCGCCTTGGTGATCGACTGGCCGTGGGCCAGGTGCAGTTGCAGCCGGTTGTAGATGTAGAAGGCGTAGTCGACACCAATGCCCACGGCCAACACCATCACCGGCAAGGTAGCAATGGTCAGGCCGATCTGCAGTTCCTTCATGAACCAGTAGCCGATGAAGGTGCCGATGGTCAAAGGCAGGCAACAAACCAGCACTGCCCGCAGGTCGCGGTAGACGGCGAACACCAGCAGCGCGATCGCGGCATAGACATACAGCAGCATGGGAGTTTCGCTCTTCTCCACTTCTTCGTTGATAGCGGCCAGAACGCCGGCGTTGCCCGAGGCGAGGCGGATCGACAGGCCAGGCTGCGGATAGTCGCTGCGAAACGCCTTGGCGGCGTCCACCACTCGGTTGATGGTCGTGGCTTTGTGATCGGCCAGGTACAGGTGCACCGCCGACATGCTGCAGTCGGTACGCACCAGCCCGGGCGTGCGCGCCACCTCGGTGGCCAGCGCGGCATAGTTCATCGGGTCGATGGGCACCGCGGCCATTTTGGGATTGCCTTCGTTGTACCCCTCGTTGAACTGACGCATGTTGCTGGAGAAGGAGGCCACCGACAGCACACCGGGCACCCCCTGCATGGCCCAGACGAAGCGATCCTGGTACTGACCCGCCGCGACATCCTCGCAGGCCGCCGCCTCGCCTTCACCAGAGGCCCCCTGGTTGGCTTCGAAAACCACGCTGAGCCAGTCGAGGCCAATGTCGTAGCTGGTGGCGATCGAGACCGCATCGCGATTGAAGCGCGAGTCCTCACGCAACTCCGGCGCACCCGCCTGCAACGAGCCGACGACCCGGTCGTGGCTTTGCCAGATCGCCACCAGGAACACCACCAGGGCCACGCCAAGCACCCACTGTGCGTTACGCCACTCGGCGAGCCGGGCCAGGCCTCGCAGCCAGCGGGTACGGCGCTGCCGGGAAACTTCCTGGGCAGCCGCATAGCGATCGTCCACCCGCAGCATGGAGGCCAGCAATGGCAGCATCAGCAGGTTGGTGATGATCTTGTAGGCCACACCGAGGGAGGCCGTGATGGCGACTTCTCGTACCATCGGGATAGGAATCAGCAGCAGCGTCACGAACGACACCAGTGCGGTCACCAAGGCCAGTGTTCCCGGTATCAGCAAGCCGGTGAAGCTCGAGCGCGCCGCCTCTTCGGCACTCTTGCCGATAGCGATCTCGCGCACGATGAAGTTGATTTGCTGCACGCCATGGGAAACCCCGATGGCGAACACCAGGAAGGGCACCAGCACCGCCAACGGGTCGAGCCCGTACCCCAACAGGCGCAGGCTGCCGAACTGCCACACCAGCGAGGCCAGCGAACAGACCAGCGCCAGCAGCGTGAAGCGCAGTGAGTGGCAATACCAGTACACCGCCCCCGCGGTCAGAAGCAACGCAAGCAAACAGAACTCCAGTACGGCTGAAGCACCGTCAGCGATGTCGCCGATCTGCTTGGCGAAACCGATGATCTGGATTTCGAATTCGCCATCCTCGAATGGCTGACGGATCTCTTTTTCCAGCCTGTGGTTGAACGCCACATAGTCCAGGTGGGCGCCATGGGTGTCGTACT
Organism: Pseudomonas sp. yb_2; assembly: GCF_043103905.1. NCBI lineage: Bacteria > Pseudomonadati > Pseudomonadota > Gammaproteobacteria > Pseudomonadales > Pseudomonadaceae > Pseudomonas > Pseudomonas sp. yb_2. The sequence continues at coordinate 30,387 of NZ_JBICKH010000050.1, forward strand.
CGTTGAGTTCCACCGTGATCATCGCGCTGCTCTGATCACGGGAAACCAGCGTGCCAATGAAACCACCCTGGGCAGTGGAGTTGGCGATCGTCGCGATGATCTGGTCATCCAGGTGATCGGGAGAAACCGTACCCGGTACCAGTGGATCCGCGCGAAAACCTTCTTCGGTGATTTCGTTGACGAAGGCATTGGGCGTCCAAAGGGACCGCACACTGCTGCGCGACACGCCAGGAAGGAAGGTCACTGCCTGGGTGACGTCATACAGCCGCTTCAGGCCCGGGGCGCTCCATATATCGCCCTGTCGGGCCTTGACCACGATGGTCAGCCGGTTCGCTCCCAGCAGGTCGTTGCGGTAGGCCTCGAATGTCTTGATGTATTCGTGGCCTACCGGCAATTGCTTTTCGAAGCCGGCATCCATACGCAGTTGCACGGCGAACCAGCCCATAATCAGCGTGAACACCGTCAGGCTCGCCAGTACCAGACGACGATGCCCGAACAACACACCCTCGACGCGTGACAACAGGCCACGTGCCGGGGCTTCAGATAGCTTTACAGAACCGTTCACGGCAGGCCTCACAAGGTGCGGGAAATCGCGATGCCGACATAATCGCGGTCACGATAAAGCTGGTCGTAGGGGGTTTCGCCGCCCATGAACTTCGCGTAGTTGAGGGAAATCTGCCAACTGGCCGGGTTTCGTACGAAATTCAGGTACAGGTTCATGCTGCTCGCGTCTTCGGTGAAGGTGGCGCTCAGGTTCGGCGTTCGCCCGCCAAGCGAGCGCGAGTAGAAGACGCCGGGCGTGACCTGCCAGCCCGGCAGCAACGTGCCGTCATAGGTCAGGCTGAAGTCCAGGTTGATGCCCGACGAGGTCTTGTCGCCACGGGACTTGGGCGCTGTCGCAGGATCCAGTTGCCAGGCATTGAGCCCTGGGGCGAGTGGTTCGCCATTGACCTCGTCATGCAGCCCGGGGTACTTGATGACCACCAGTTCCGATAGCAGGGTGCCCGTGCTGGCCCCGGTGAAATCGAGCAGCGTCGGGGAGTTGGACGGCGTGAAGCTGTAAAGGCCGGTGAGGTGCCACTGGAATTTCTTTTCGTCTTTCCAGCATTTGCCCCCATTGCTGGAACACAGGTCGACGACAGGGTTGAGCATGACCGAATCCTTCGGCCGGTAAGAAAGCTCCGTACCGACTGCCCAGTCACCGATCGGCATGTTGGCACTGACGCCATACATCATCCGGTTTTCCTGGTATTCCCAGGTGGGTGCCGCCGCGAACGTGTTCGGGTCAAGAATGGCGACGCGCAACGACGGCAACTTGTAGTGATAACGCATCACGTAGAAGCCATAGTTGATGTCGCTGTCTTCCGGCTGCCAGCGCAGCGAAAGGCCCCACTGGCCGCTGTCGCGGGCGTCCTTTTCGGAGAACCCGTAGTCTCCCCTGCCCTCGCCCAGTGCGTTGGTGTTTGACCAATAGCTGCCCACCGGCGGCAACTCGCTCTTGTTCCAGCGGAACTGATAGTAGGCCTCGACGTTGACACCCGAGCCAAGGCCTGACGCAACACTGAGCATCGGCGCGGGCAGCACGGCCTCCTTGAGTTGCACGCCGGGGCGCGCCAAGGCCTGGTAGTCGTAGGCGTTGGTGTTGTTGATGCCACCGGCCACGAACAGGCTCTCGCCCCAGTTGATCACCTGGTTGCCCAGGCGCGCACGGACCCGCTGCCCACCCACGTCGAAGCCTTTGCTCACCCACAGGTCCAGCAGGCGGGCCTTGAAGGCGAGGTCGTCGCGGGCGTCGTCACTCAGCCCGTTGCTGCCGACGCTCTCTGGGGTATTGAACGACAGCGTGCCGGTGGTATCGGTGGCCGCGAAGTCGCGGATCCAGGTGCCACGCGCCATGAAGGTGACGTCCTCGGGCATCTTGAGCAACAGCTCATGGGTGCCCTTGAGGTAGTTGGTGAACATGTCGCCGCGGTCGTAGTTCAGGTCGCCCTGGTCCGCCACACCGGAGCTCTGCGCCAGGCAGCCGGAGGGCACGTTGTGCCCGGTCGGCCCCTGGTTGATCAGGTTGCAGCCCCGCGACTCCGTACGCAGGCCCATGCCTGCGGTGATGGTGGAGTCGAAGGAACCATTGAGGGTTTCGGTTTCAAAGGTGAACCCCATTGCCAACGGGGTTGCGCACACGATGACAAGGCCTGACGCTTTCGTAATTATTTTTTTCATGCTGGCTCTCGATCTGACGTCGGTTTTAGCGCTCGCTGATGGCTCGCAGGTTATCCGAGGTGAAGAAGTCGCGCTTCAGGCGAGGGTTGCCACTGTCTTCGGTGATCCAGCGAATATCGTGTTTGCCTGCCCCGATCGAGGTCATGTCGAAGAGGTAACGACCATCGGCCAAGTTGTACTGGACCTGGGCCTGCACGTCGCAAGCGCCGGTCTCGTAAACGGGAATCGAGAACCCTTCACGCACCTTCCAGATCTGCCCTTGCTTGTCGAAGTCGACGGCCAGCAGCGGGTTCCAGCTGTCCTCGTCGATGTAGAACATGCGCTTGGGCGCCTGGTGGCGCATGCCTTGGCGGACATTGGCCTCGACCACCCAGACGCGATGCAGCTCATAGCGACGCGACTGCGGCGCGATCGAGTCGTTGCCGGCGAACGCTTCTACCTTGGCGGCGGTGTCGTAGGCACCGAAATCGTTGTAAGGTACCAGCAGCTCCTGCTTGCCGATCAGCTTCCAGTCGAAACGGTCCATGGTGCCGAAGAAGACGTTTGCCTCGTCCACGGTGTACTGGTTGTCCAGGCCGATCTGAGGCGCGTCGTAGGAATATGAGGGCATACGGCGCACGCGACGCTGGCCAGGGAAGTAGTAGAAGGTCGTGGCCTGCTCGCCGGCCACAGCCGTTTGCACGGCGGACTGACCGGCCAGCGCAGCGGGCGCCAGATAGTTGAAGAAGGTCGCGTTTTCCAGGCGGCCGTAGGACGAGAAAAGCGCACTGCCCTTCTTGCCCCAGGGGGTCAGGAAGAAGGTGTCGGTCGACTGGCGCAGCCATTCCCCGCCCTTGCGAGGAGAAATACCTGAAATGCTCCGGGGGATTTCCACGCCAACGCCGCGATAGCGCATCTTCATGTTCCACATCACCTCTGCACCGGTAGTGGGCATCGGGAACGGGATACCCGGAACATGGGCTTCTTCAAGGGCGACACCGGAAGCATCAAGCTTGGCGAAACCCACGTTCTGCCTGGTGTTCTCGGCCACGAAATCTGGCGCGCTGCAGGTACGACGGGTCGGGTAGACATCCATGCGATAGCCTGGGACTTTCTTGAACAGTTCGAGCTGCCCAGGCGACAGCTTGCTCGCATGCTGTGCCACATTGTTCGAGTCGATGTTGTAGAGGGGCTTATCACCCTTGAACTTCCAGTGCTCCCCTCGTACCTGGCCGTAACTCCATCCTGCCCCCTGCTGCCCTGGCTGTGCCCAGGCTGGAATATCGCCGCTAGAACTGGCGGCGCTCTCGCCCCCCAGCGGCGTCAACTTCGAACCCAGCGCCTCCGCCCCCTGGGGCGCAGCCTGTACCGAACAGATCGCGGTCGAGGCCGCAAGGGTAACCAGCAGCTGCCTGAAAATACGGCGGGCGGATACGACACTTTCCGACCGTGCAGTGACTTGTTTCATTAGAGGATCCTCAAACATAGGGCTTGGACCGGCTACTCGACCCTTCGGGTGGAAAGATCGACGCCTGCCACATCCTGATCATGCGACATGATCAAATGACCATGTCGCATGATCAACACGCAAGCCACATGCCAGAATGCGACATGGACGGATTGCGCCAGAGAAATCAGCGAGTTGAATTTATTTATGGATTGACGCGTGCCTGGCACCTGCACCTTATTGGGAAGTAAGGAAACATGTGTTACCAAAAGATGCTTTTTAATAGTGCGCCATCTAAAAGATTTGCCACTTGCAACACTGAACCCTACCTACTTTTCGCTTATCCAGATGCATAACTGACGCGAATGAATCACCCATAAAAAACCGCCCCTAGGGGCGGTAAAAAAGCAGGCTTTCGCCCGCCATGGAGTAACAGCAGATATCAAACTACACATCCCGTCTGCCATTGAACAGCCCGTTAACCAACCCGCAACTTAACTGGGATGAAGCATGGCATGCGAGGGCAATTTCCTTGAGCGCTGAAGTGCCCCATAGGCATAAAACAACTGCACAATCGAATAGGACCAGGTCAGGAAGGCACAGGTCATGAAGATCATCTTGGTATCATCCCCCGGGATCGGGAAGAAGTCATACCGCAGCGCGATCGTCAGCCCCGCCGCCCCTCCCAGCAAGGTGGCCAGCGCGTGCAGCGACTCGCCGGCACGTACCAGCCGCCAGATAAAGTAGACCAGAAACAACGTGTACAACGACCACATCAACACATAGAAATAGGGCAGCAACTCTTTAAAGCTCGTCGACAGGTAGTAAAGGGCAGTCGCGGCAAACGCGGCCAAAAACAATATCACGTCCTTCACCGGCGACGGCTTATAATTATGCGTCACGGCCATCAACCCGAGCGTTGCAATAACCGGCACGCCGACCCCGCGGGAAAACGCATCCAGAAAGATGGCGACTTTATAATTGGCTTGCCACCCCGTGGCGATGAACGTCGTAAAGTTTGTTGCGGAAATACCGACAATCAAGAACTCCACGCCCAACAAATAATTCTTGCGCCTGATAAATGCAACACCATAACCCAAGCCACTCATCACCAGCAGCACGCATGCGATCAACGCAAACAAATCTATGAGTTCCACGATAACAGCCTCTGTCAAAAGGGTCGCGCCGTAGTTCTGCACGTACGGGCATAGAACACGCACATCAATTGCAATCAGCCCTTCCTGGCCTTGTCTTTACGCACTTTTCTATCGGTCCAGTCATCCAGCAACTTGGCCGCCGCAAAGGCAGCGTGTACGGCGCACCATTGCAAGGGTTCAGGCAGCAAGGACGGGGTCTTGTGTTGCAGTGCTGCCAGCAGCTCAGGCGCCTGGCCGTTGATATGCTCGGCAAACAGCTTGCCGATCAACGATTGCGTGCCCAGCCCGTGGCCCGAGCAGCCGGTGGTGTAGTAAATATTCTGTTTCGCGCCCATGGCACCGATCACCGGCAGGAAGTCGTAGGCGCCACTGACGTAACCACTCCAGCAGTGCTTGACACCAAGGCCTTGCAATGCCGGATAGCGCTCGCGCAGTACCTGCGCCAATGCCGCATAGGCGCCCTGGTCCGGGACATTGGGCGTCTTCGAACCGTAGGCATAACCTAGCTTCTTGACGGTCAACACCATCGTGCCGTGTGCCGTCAGGCGGTGGCTCTCCATGGTGTAGTGCGGCGTGATGATCCCTTCCCGCCCTTGCCAGCCGAGGGCAGCCAACTGCTGCGTCGACAGCGTTTGGGTTTCGATTGCCGACACCCGAATCGCCGCGACCTTGTTGCGCAACACCCCCAGCTGCGGGGTATAGGCGTTGGTTGCCAGCACCATCACCGGGGCGGTTGCACGGCCATGGGCAGTCTTGCAGGTAATGACCGGCCCTTCGCTGAAGCTCAGCAACGGCGTGCGTTCGTAGAGCTTCACCCCCGCCTCGATGGCCGCGCGCCGGAGGCCGCCGATGTACTTCCCTGGATTCAAGGTGCCGCCACATTGCTCGGCGGCGAACAGAAACGCAGGGGGGATGCCCCGCGCACGCATCTCGGCACCTTCGACGAAGCGGCTCGTCGCCCCCAGTGTCTGACCCAGCGCCATGTTTTCCCGCAAGCGCTTCTCCTGACTGGGATGAACACCTGCCCGGAGCACGCCCGAAGGGTTGTAGTCACAGTCGATACCCAATGTTTTGAATCGACCTTCCACGTAGGGCACCGCCTCGTCATAGAACCTGACGAACTGCGTGGCCTGCTCCACGCCCACCCGTTTGACGAACATATCGTACTCGATGCCCATGCTGCCCAGCAGGTAGCCGGCATTGCGGCCACTGGCACCGAAGCCGGCGAATTCCTGTTCCAGCACGATCACATCCGCCCCGAGCGCCTTGAGTTCCAGCGCGGTCGACAGCCCGGCAAAGCCGGCGCCGATCACGATCACATCGGCCTGCGCGTCACCTTCGAGGGTCGGCTGCAGATCAGCCGGTCGCTCTACCCATCCCCCCAGACCGCGAAACTTCAACGGTGCTGAGTCACCATCGGCCGCATTGTTCAAGGCATTCATTCGCGTCACTCCCAGAATTATCAGAAGCCTTTACCCGGCTCGGAGAATGCCGGCATGCCCAGGAGTTCCTGCGGGTCGCGCATCTGGCCATCGATTTCCACCCACCCCAGCAGCGTCGAACTGGCACTCCAGCCCAGCAGGCGTTGCATTTCGCTCGGGAGCTGGCGAACACGTTCGACGGGAATGGACAGGAAGTGATTCTCTTCAAGGCGCAGGAAGGCCAGGTCGTAGGCCATTGTCAGGCCAGTACGAGGCGCTGCCGTCGTGTTGGCGCCGCCGCCGTGATACACCGAGCCGATCCACAGCAGCGCCGAACCTGCCTTCATCTGCGCGGCGACGGTTTCTTCCTGGGTCGGCATTCGTTCGTCATCCCATTGATGGCTACCGGGGATGACGCGCGTCGCACCGTTTTCCTCGGTGAAATCTGAAATGGCCAGCATCATTTGCAGCCTGGCCTCACGCCCATACTGCGGGTGCCGCCAGAGCGAAGTGGCATCGTCACGGTGCAGGGGCTGGAGGCCTTGGCCCGGGCCAATCTGGATCGCCTGGGTGATGCTCAGTTGAATATCAGGCGCCATCTCGATGCGGTCGCTGCCCACCCAGACATGGGTAGGGGTTTGCAGGATCTGCCTGGCCGCGCCAAGGAACAGCGGGTGCAATGCCACCTCCACGGCGGTGTCGCTGCGCCCAATGATTCGGGCCACACGGCGGGTCTGGGTGCCGGCGAAATATGGATCGACACCACAAGGCGTGACCTTCAGGTAGCTGTCCAGTTCTTCGGTGAGGGACTTCAGCGTTGCCGGCGAAACAAAGTCGGCAATGATGACGCCGCCGTCACGCCGAATGATGTCCACCACCTGCTCGATCGAGGCATCGCTGCTGACTGTGGAGAGCGCTCGTGTATCCATCTGCTTTCTACCTGTCTGGTTTTGTCATTGTTCTGCCCACCGAGGCCGGGCGACTTGGGTGGTGAACTCATCATCACCGAACATGGTCACTTGATCAAGTCATTTGATTTTCATTTTTCGTACCTTCCTTTGCCCATGCGGTATGGGATTGCATCGACTCATGGATTGAGGCTTGACCTTGCGCTAGCATTCGTCACCGTCAACGCCGGGCCAAGGGGCCGGCGGCAATACCGAAAAGGGAGAACGCTCAATGGCTCGGATTGGTGCTGAAGAGCGCAGGCAGGACTTTATCGAGGCCACCGTGAAGGTGATCGCGGAACATGGGGTGGCCAACGCCACAACCCGGCGAATCGCTGCGGCAGCAGATTCGCCGCTGGCATCGTTGCACTATGTCTTCCACACCAAGGACGAGCTGTTCTATGCGGTCTACGAGTCCTTGATCAACATGCCGCAACAATCGTTGCAACACGTGCCGACAGGCGCCACGGCGGCGGAATCGGTGGGGGAAATGTTGCGCCAGCTGGTCAACTGGTTCACCGCTCATCCTGAGATGGCGACCACGCAGTTCGAACTGTTTTGCTGGAACCTGCGCAACAACCCGGAGATGGCAACCAAGATCTATGCCGTTTCCCTCGAAGCGGCCCAACAGGCCATCGTGAAGGTCACCGACGGCGCACTGGACCAGGCAGCACTGACCACTATCAGCCGCTTGCTGATCAATCTGTTCGACGGCCTGATGCTCGCCTGGTCCGCTCACGGCGACCGTGCACGCCTGGAGGCCGAGACCGAGACCGCCTGCCAGGCAGTCAAGTTGCTGGTGGCCAGTTACTGAGGCCCCACAGGATTCGCCGTGCTGCGTCGCTGCACGGCGATCCCCTCCCCCTCCGGCTCTGAAAGCCGCAGCGCCCCCCTTCGAACGTTCCGATGACGATATCTACCAGACTGACCCAGTCTGATCGTTGATCGGCGAAGTAACAGGTGCAAATCATCCTGAAATAGCAGTGACGTGGTGCATTTTGCACCTTGCCCCACCCTTCCTGCGACCTTATTCTGAGTCAAATGATCAAGTCAAAAGATCAGTCTCTATAACACAACAATAGGAGGCGACATGTCCTCTCACACTGCTCTTCCGGTTGAGCCGCTCGATGTTCTGATCATGGGAGCCGGTGTGTCTGGCATCGGCGCGGCGGCCTACCTGCGACGCAATCAACCGAACAAGACCTTTGCCATTCTCGAGTCCCGCGAGCGCATGGGGGGTACCTGGGACCTGTTCCGATACCCCGGCATCCGCTCCGACTCGGACCTCTACACCTTCGGTTTCGACTTCAAGCCCTGGACCAAGGCCAAGTCCTTGGCGGACGCCGCGGATATTCTTGAGTACCTGAGCGAAGCCATCGACGAGCACCAGCTGGCTCCCTTCATCCAGTACCAGCAGAAAGTCATCTCGGCCAACTGGCAAAGCGACAAGGGCTTGTGGTCGGTGCGTGTCGAGGATGGCCGCACGGCGCAGATCCGCACGGTCGAATGCCGCTGGCTGTTCAGTGCAGGCGGTTACTATCGCTATGATCAGGGCTTCAGCCCCCGGTTCGAAGGCAGCGAACAGTTCAAGGGCCAGATCATCCATCCGCAACACTGGCCGGAAGACCTCGACTACACCGGCAAGCGCGTCGTGGTCATTGGCAGTGGCGCAACTGCGGTAACCCTGATCCCGGCCATGGCCGACAAGGTCGCCAGCATCACCATGCTGCAGCGCACGCCCTCCTACATCATCAACCAGCCCGCCAACGATGGGGTTGCAGCGTTCCTGCGCAAGGTCCTGCCCGCGCAAACCGCCTATTCCCTGACGCGCTACAAGAACGCCAAGATCACCCTGGCCTTCTGGGGCTTCTGCCAGCGCTTCCCCAAGCTTTCGAAGAAACTGCTGCTGTGGCTGACCCGCAAGGAGTTGCCGAAAGACTACCCGGTCGACGTGCATTTCAACCCGCCCTACAACCCTTGGGATCAGCGCCTGTGCTCGGTGCCCGAAGGCGATTTGTTCAAAGCCATCAGCGCGGGCAATGCCGACATCGTCACCGATCATATCGAGCGGTTTACCGAGCACGGTGTATTGCTCAAGTCAGGCAAGATGCTCAAGGCCGATATCATCGTCACCGCCACGGGGCTGAACGTGCAGCTGTTCGGCGGCATCACCCTGCACAAGGACGGCAAACCGGTCGTGCTCAGCGAGACCCTGGCCTACAAAGGCATGATGCTCTCCGGTGTCCCCAATTTTGCGTTCGCGGTGGGCTACACCAACTCATCCTGGACCTTGAAAGTCTGCCTGCTGTGCGACCACTTCTGCCGCTTGCTGGGCTTGATGGAGCGCGAAGGCTACAACGTCTGCGAGCCCAAGGCGCCGGAAGGCGTCGAAACCCGCCCCTTGCTCGACTTTGGTGCCGGCTACGTACAGCGCGCGTTGGACAGCATGCCGCGCCAGGGCCCGCGCGAACCCTGGGTGATGTCGATGGATTATTTCCGCGACGTCAAACTGCTGCGCCGTGGCGCGGTGACAGACAAGTGCCTGAAGTTCACCGCAGTACCCAATGCGCCCTTGCACGCCGATGTCCAGTTGCAGCAGCAAGGTAGCCGCCGATGAGCACCGATCGCTTCTGCGAGCTGGCAGGCGAGCGCAGGCTCTGCTATCGCAGCCATGGCCATGAAACCGCCCCGGCAGTCCTGCTCATCGTCGGCCTGGGGCTGCAACTGACCTACTGGCCGCAAGCGCTTATCGACGGCCTGGTCGAGCGGGGGTTTCGGGTCATCACGCTGGACAACCGTGACGCGGGCCGCTCGTTCTTCACGGATGTGGCGCCCCCCACGCCCCTGCAGCAGTTCCTGCGCAAGCGCACGCCCGGCTATGACCTGGGGGACATGGCCAGCGACGTGATCGGGCTCATGGACGCTTTGCATCTGGAAGCGGCGCATGTGGTGGGGATGTCGATGGGCGGCATGATCGCCCAGACACTCGCCGCGCGTTACCCCGAGCGCGTCAGCACGCTTACCTCGATCTTTTCCACGACAGGCTCACTGCGCGTCGGCCAGCCGGCGCTTAAAGCCCTGTTCAAACTTCTGCGCCGCCCACCGCGTAACCAGCACGAAAGCGTTCGCGACTACGTGGACATCATGGGGCTGATCGGTTCGCGGCTGGAGTGGAACGAGCCGGCCTTGCGTGACTACGCCATGCAAGCCTGGCCGCGAGGTGGCGGTGAGGCCAGCAACCTCGGCACCGCCAGGCAGATCGGCGCGATCATCAACTCCGGTGACCGTACCCAGGAGTTGCAGCGGATTCGCTGCCCCACGCTGGTCATTCATGGCGACAAAGACCTCATGGTCGCCACCAACGGCGGGTTTGCCACGGCGTCGGCGATTCGCGGCGCCAACCTGGTGCTGCTGCCCGGGATGGGGCATGACTTGCCGACGTGCCTGTCGGGCACGCTGCTGTCCCTGCTGACGGGGCACATGCGTTAGCACAGATTTTCTTTTAGGGGCCCGTCGCTTGGTCGCCCCTCTTTTTATTCCGCTGGAGCCTTTTCGCAACAGGTTTACGCAAGACCCAAAACAACAACATTCAGGCCCGTGCGTAACCGCCAGGCCCACATTACACGCCCGAGCCGTTAAACACGGCCAGGCGCGGATGCCCCTCCACTGCCCTTTCGACAATGACAACAATTGAGCAAGAGGTACGTATGGAATTCAAGTTTCTACTCCCCAGCAAAATCGTGATGGAACCGGGCCTGCGCGAGCGCACCGGTGAACACCTGCGGCAACTCGGCCTGGCCCGCGTGTTGATCGTGACCGATGCCGGGGTCAAGGCAGCAGGCCTGCTGGACAGCGTCTACGCCAGCCTCGACAAGGCCGGTATCGCCTACGAGGAAGTGGCGGACATCAAGGCCAACCCGCGCAGTGACGACATCAACCACACCGCCCAGCGCTATCGGGGCACGGGTATCGACGGCCTGCTGGCCGTGGGTGGCGGCAGCGCGATGGATGCGGCCAAGGCCATCAGCCTGCTGCTCACCCACGACGGCCGTATCGAGGACTACGAAGGGTCGTTCACGCTTACCCATGCCATCCCGCCCATCGTCGCCATCCCGACCACGGCCGGCACCGGCAGCGAAGTGACCTGCTTCTCGGTGATCACCGACACCGCCCGCCACTTCAAAATGAACGTGCTGGACTATCGCATCGGCCCGGTGCTGGCATTGCTCGACTCCCATATCACCGACACGCTGCCGCCGTCGATTGCAGCCGCAACCGGCATGGATGCCCTGACCCATGCCATCGAAGCCTACACCTGCCGCGTGGCAAACCCGATCAGCGACGGCCTGGCGCTGCATGCCATCCGCCTGATCAGCCAGCACCTCAAGGCGGCCGTGCAGGAGCCCGACAACCAGGCGGCCCGGGAGCAGATGCTGGTGGCCAGCCTGATTGCCGGCATGGCCTTCGGCAACGCCGACGTCGGCAGCGTGCACTGCATTTCCGAAGCCATCGGCGGCATGTACGACACGCCCCACGGTGTGGGCAACGCGATCTTCCTGCCCTTCGTGTTCGGTCACAACCGTGATGCCGATATCGTCCGCCATGCCCAGGTCGCCTACGCGTTGGGGATCGACCCCACGCTGTCTCCGGTCGATGCCGCCGAGGCCGCCGTCGGCCATCTGTTCCAGATGAGCAAGGACCTGGGCATCCCCCGCTTCGCCGAGGTCAAGGGCGTGCGCGAGGACGATTTCCTGACCATCGCCGAAAAGTCCAAGCAGAACTTCTCCGACGCCAGCAATGCCAAGGCGATGTCCGTAGCGGCCTACCACGACATCATCACCACCGCTTACCACTTCGTCGCGTAAGAGGGCACCGTCATGAGTCAGTCAACCTCCGGCGCCTCGTTGAGGCGCAGCCTGGGCCCGTTTTCCGTGCTGCTGTTCGGCCTGGCCTTCCTGGCCCCGCTGATCGTCTTCGGCACCTACGGCGTGATCACCCAGGCCAGCGGCAACACCACGGCCATGGCCTACCTGGTCGCAGCCACCGGCGTTGTGTTCACGGCCTTGAGCTATGGCCGACTGGTCAGGGTGTTCCCGGTGGCAGGTTCGGCCTACACCTACACCCGCAAGATGCTCAATGCCAACCTCGGATTCATGGTGGGCTGGGCCGCCCTGCTGGACTATTTCTTCATCCCGATGCTGATCTGGCTGCTCGGCGCCAGCTACCTCAACATGGCGTTCCCCGAGGTGCCCCAGTGGGTGTGGATCACCGGCTTCATCGTCTCTACCTCGCTGCTCAATGTGCTCGGCATCCAGGTGGCCAACCGCTTCAACGTGCTGTTGATGGTGGTGCAACTGGTCATCATCGCCGTGTTCATCGGCCTGTGCGTGCACTACATCGTGGCGGCCAACGGCCCTGGCGGGCTGCTGTCGGCCAAGCCGTTCTTCAACCAGGACGTGCCCTTCGCCACCAGCATGGCCGGCGCCGCCATCGCCGCCTACTCGTTCCTGGGCTTTGACGCGCTGTCCACGCTGAGCGAGGAAACCCGCGACCCTGGCCGCACGCTGCCGCGCGCCATCCTGCTGGTCGCCTTGATCGGCGGTTCGGTCTACGTCGGCTCCTCGTACTTCATGTACCTGGCGCACCCCTCCCCCACTTTCGAGCTTGTGGACGGGGCCGCCTTCGAGATTGCCCGGATGATCGGCGGCGACCTGTTCTTCGCCGTGGTCCTGACCGGGATCATCGTCGCCCACTTCGCTGCGGGGATGTCATTCCAGGCCAGCGTGGGCCGGCTGCTCTACGCCCTTGGCCGGGACAACCAACTGCCCCGGCGGCTGTTCGGCGCGCTGCACCCGCGCTACAAGACCCCGGCCTTCAACATCTTGCTGTGCGGTGTTTTCGGCACCGCCGGGTTTGGCCTGACGATCGCAACCGCGACTTCCCTGGTCAACTTCGGCGCCTTTCTCGCCTTCACCGCCGTCAACCTGTGCGCCTTGCGGCTCACCTTCGATGCGCGCGTCAAGGACGGCGCCGGGTTGCTGCGCGGGGTGCTCTTTCCGCTCATCGGCCTGGTCACGGCCGGGTGGATGCTGGTCAGCCTGGATAAAGACGCCCTGATCATGGGCGGTTGCTGGCTCGGCCTTGGGCTTGTCTACCTCGCCTGCCGGACCAGCCTGTTCCGTAACCCGGTCCCCGACGCCCTGGTATAGCCCCCTCTTCCCATCGAACGCTCTGACGACAATCACAAGGCAGGCCACAGGCCTTGCCGCTCAATGACGAGATCGACATGCAAACAAAACTGCTGATCAATGGTGCCCTCGTAGCCGGCGAAGGCGACCACGTGGACGTCTACAACCCCTCCCTGGGCCGCGTCCTGGTACAGACCCACGAGGCCAGTCATGCACAGGTCCATGCCGCAGTGCAAAGCGCGGATGCGGCCTTCGAAGCCTGGTCGCAAACACCGCCCAAGGACCGTGCGGCACTGCTGCTCACCCTCGCCGACCGCATCGACGCCCAGGCCGCGGTGTTCGCCCGCCTGGAGGCGGACAACTGCGGCAAGCCGTTCACGGCCGTGCTGCAGGATGAACTGCCCGCCGTGTCGGACGTGTTCCGCTTCTTCGCCGGCGCCGTTCGCTGCCTGCAAGGCTCGGCGGCGGGCGAGTACATCCCGGGGCACACCTCGATGATCCGCCGCGACGCGGTCGGTGTCGTCGCCTCCATCGCGCCGTGGAACTACCCGTTGCTGATGGCGGCGTGGAAGCTCGGCCCGGCCTTGGCCGGCGGCAACACCGTGGTCCTGAAGCCCTCCGAGCACACCCCGATGAGCACCTTGAAGCTGGGGGAACTGCTCGCCGATATCTTCCCCGCCGGGGTGGTCAATATCGTTCATGGGCGCGGCGCCACGGTGGGTGAGCCGCTGACCAGTCATGCTCTGGTGCGCATGGTGTCGCTGACCGGTTCCGTACGTACCGGAAGCCGCATCATCGAAGGCACGGCCGACAGCGTTAAGCGCATGCATATGGAGCTGGGGGGAAAAGCCCCCGTGCTGATCTTCGACGATGCCGACATCGACGCCGCCGTCGAGGGCATTCGCGCCTTCGGCTTTTACAACGCCGGCCAGGACTGTACGGCCGCGTGTCGCCTCTATGTGCAGAAGGCGGTCTACCCGGAGTTCGTTCGCAAGCTTGGCGAAGCCGTGTCCAGCATCAAATGTGGGTTGCAGGATGACCCGGCAACCGAAATGGGCCCGCTGATCACCCAAGAGCACCTGCAGCGTGTCGAGGGCTTCGTCAACCGGGCCAGGGAGCAGCCCCATATAGAGGTCGTCACGGGCGGCAAGCGCGCCGCAGGTCCCGGGTTCTTCTTCGAGCCCACGGTCCTGGCCGGCACCCGGCAGGAAGACGAGGTGGTGTGCCGTGAAATTTTCGGCCCGGTGGTAACGGTCTCGCCCTTCGAGGATGAGGCCCAGGTACTGACCTGGGCCAATGAATCGGACTACGGCCTGGCCTCTTCGGTGTGGACCGCCGACGTGGGGCGGGCACATCGCCTGGCCGCCCGCCTGCAGTACGGCTGCACCTGGGTCAACACCCATTTCATGCTGGTGAGCGAAATGCCCCATGGCGGCGTGAAGCTGTCGGGGTACGGCAAGGACCTGTCCATGTACGGCCTGGAAGACTACACCCTGGTCCGCCACGTGATGTTCAAGCACTGACCGCCCCACGACACCCCATCATTGCAAGAGGTTATGCATGAACAACATCGAAACGTTCGAAAGGCTCGAGTCCAACGTGCGGATGTACTGCCGCGACTTGCCGCTGGTGTTCGATACCGCCCAGGGCAGCAAGATCCGCGGCGAAGATGGCCGCGAGTACCTGGACTTCTTCGCCGGCGCCGGCGCCCTGAACTATGGCCACAACGACCCGCGCATGCGCGATGCGTTGATCGCCTACCTGTCGGCCAACGGCGTGACCCATGCCCTCGACCTGCACACCACCACCAAGCGCCAGTTCCTGGAGTCGATCGAGCGTGACCTGCTCAAGCCACGAGGCTGGGACTACAAGGTGCAGTTCACCGGCCCGACCGGTGCCGATGCCGTCGAAGCGGCATTGAAGCTGGCGCGCAAGGCGACCGGGCGCACCAAGGTCGTCTCCTTCTACGGGGCTTACCACGGCATGACGGCCGGTGCGCTGGCGGTCACTGGGAACCGCACCCGCCGAGGCCCCGGGCTGTCCAACGACGTGGTGTTCGTACCGTACGAAGACAGCCCTTACGGTGAGTTCGACAGCATGGGCTTCCTCGAGCGGCTGGCCAACGACCAGGGCAGCGGATCGGAACTGCCAGCCGCCGTGATCGTGGAGTCGGTGCAGATCCAGGCCGGTGTCTACCCGGCCTCCAACCTGTGGTTGCAGCGTTTGCGCCAATGGACCCGCGATCACGGGGTGGTGCTCATCTGCGACGAGATCCAGGCTGGCTGTGGCCGCACGGGCGACTTCTTCGGTTTCGAGCGCTCCGGGATCGTGCCGGACCTGATCACCTGCGCGAAATCCATCGGCGGCTTTGGCCTGCCGATGGCGATCGTGTTGATCCGCGCCGGGCTGGATGTGTGGCAGCCGGGCGATCACATCGGCACGTTCCGCGGCAACCAGCTGGCCTTCCTGACCGCGCAGATCGCGCTCGGCTATTGGCGCGACGAGCAGTTCCTGAAGCTGCTGACCGACAACAGCGCGGCCATGACACGTGCGGTTGCCGGCTTCGCGGAGATCCCGGGCGTCGCCTCCGCCCGCTCGCGCGGCATGATCGCCGGCATCGATTTCGGCCGCGGCAACGTGGCCTTGGCCAAGGATGCCCAGCAGCGCGTTCTGCAAGCGGGCGTGCTGGTCGACCGCTGCGGCCCGAATGGCGAAATCATCAAGCTGATGCCGCCGGTGAACACCCCGACCGACCAGCTCGAACAGGGCCTGAACGCCTTCGGCGAGGCGGTCGCGGCAGCGCTTCGCCAGTAACTGCAGGGTCCAGGCGTGCACCCGGAGCGGACACTGGGCGCACGCCACCTGCTCACCTGCGGGCAACCCTCGCCCTGCGACAGGAACATGAGCCAATGAGCACCCACTCTTCAACCGTTCAGAACGATCTGGCGGCACTCATTCATCCCAACACCAACCTGGCCCAGCACCGAGAGGTCGGGCCACTCGTGATCGCCAGAGGTGACGGCGTCCGGGTCTTTGACGAGCAAGGCAATGCCTACCTCGAAGCCATGTCGGGCCTGTGGAGCGCGGCATTGGGCTTCAGTGAACAGCGCCTGGTCGATGCTGCCGTCGAGCAGTTCAAGCAACTGCCCTACTACCACAGCTTCAGCCACAAGACCAATGCGCCTGCCGCAGCGCTCGCCGCCAAGTTGGCAGCGCTGGCGCCGGGTGATCTGAACCATGTGTTCTTCACCAACTCAGGTTCCGAGGCCAATGATTCGGTGGTGAAAATGGTGTGGTACGTGAACAACGCACTGGGCCGGCCCGCCAAAAAGAAATTCATCTCTCGACAACAGGCCTATCACGGCGCCACCGTCGCCGCAGCAAGCCTGACCGGCATCCCATCGATGCACCGTGACTTCGATCTGCCGGCCATCCCGGTTCATCACCTGACCTGCCCGAACTTCTACCGATTTGCTCGGCCAGGAGAATCGCAAGAGGCCTTTACGGTCCGTCTGGCGAACGAACTGGAACGCTATATCCTTGCCGAAGGGCCGGAAACCATCGCCGCGTTCATCGGCGAGCCGGTAATCGCGGCAGGTGGCGTGATCCCTCCTCCCACAGGCTACTGGGCGGCGATCCAGGCGGTGTGCAAACGCTACGACATCCTCGTGGTGATCGACGAAATCATCACCGGCTTTGGCAGGCTTGGCACAATGTTCGGCTCTCAGCTGTACGGCATCCAGCCCGACATCATGGTGCTCTCCAAGCAGCTCACCTCCTCATACCAGCCGCTGGCGGCCGTGGTGGTGTCCGATGCCATGAACGATGTACTGGTGAGCCAGAGCCAGCGCCTGGGGGCATTCGCCCACGGCCTGACCTGCACGGGCCACCCCGTCGCCACGGCGGTTGCGCTGGAAAACATCCGCATCATCGAAGAGCGCGATCTGGTCGGCCATGTGCAGCACCTGGCCCCCGTGTTCCAGCGCCACCTGCGCGCGTTCGAAGACCACCCGTTGGTCGGCAACGTCAGAGGCGTCGGGCTGATGGGCGGGATCGAACTGGTTGCCGACAAGGCCACCCGCCAACCGTTCGCCCAGCCAGGGACGTTGGGCGGCTACGTGTTCAAACAGGCTCACAAGCATGGGCTGATCATTCGCGCCATCTACGACACGATCGCCTTCTGTCCTCCGTTGATTACCACCCAGGACGATATCGAGGCGATCTTCAGCGCCTTCGAGCGGACGCTGGCTGACGCGACGGATTGGGCGCGCTCACAGCACCTGCTGTGAGCAAAGGCTGCATCTGATGGCTACTCACGTAAAACAACAATCATGAGGGTTTGACCGTGCGTGAACACAGTGATGAAAGCTTCGAGTTCGACGTTTCCGTGATCGGGCTCGGTGCCATGGGAACCATCATGGCCCAAGTGTTGCTCAAGCAAGGCAAGCGCGTCGCGATCTGGAACCGATCACCCGGCAAGGCCGCGGCACTCGTCGCCGCTGGCGCTCATCTGTGCGAAAGCGTCAAAGCCGCGCTGAGCGCAAGCCCGGCCACGATCTTCGTGCTCCTGGACAACCACGCGACCCACGAGGTCCTCGGGATGCCGGGTGTGGCGCGTGCACTCGCCCATCGTACGATCGTCGATTACACGACCAACGCCCAAGACGAAGGCCTGGCGCTTCAGGGCCTCGTCAATCAGGCGGGCGGCCATTACGTCAAAGGGATGATCGTGGCCTACCCCCGCAACGTCGGCCACCGCGAAAGCCACAGCATTCATACCGGCGATCGTGAAGCCTTCGAGCAGCATCGGGCGCTGCTTGAGGGGCTCGCCGGCCATACGGTGTTCCTTCCCTGGGACGAAGCATTGGCCTTTGCGACCGTCCTTCACGCGCATGCGTTTGCCGCGATGGTGACTTTCTTCGAGGCCGTGGGTGCCGGCGATCGTTTTGGCCTGCCTGTTTCGAAGACGGCAAGGCTCCTGCTCGAAACATCACGTTTTTTCGTCGCTGACGCACTCGAGGAAGCCGTACGCCGGCTCGAAACGCAAGATTTCAAAGGTGACCAGGCGAGGCTCGATGTGCATGCGGACGCCTTCGCGCACATTGCCCAATCCCTGCACGCACAAGGCGTCTGGACCCCGGTCTTCGATGCGGTGTGCCAGGTCGTGCAGCGTGCGGCCGCAATGGGCTACGGCGACCAGGACATCGCAGCCACGACCAAGTCATTCGCCCGCGAGCAAGAGCCAGGGCATTAACCGTGCTTTCGCGGATTGAACCCGACGACAACAACTATAAAAAACGCTGGAGGATCCTATGCGCCGATTTGGTTTTCTACTTGCCGTGTTGACGCTGGCCATTTTCCTGAGTGCCCTACTTGCCCCTCGGCCGTCCCTCGTCAACCGGGGGACGGCGCAGCACATGGGGCATCCGATTACCAGCATCGGGGAGATCTTCAGAGGTTACTAGCGAGCTATCACACGGCCGCTGGCACTCCTGCGCTTGCGGCCGCGGGTAACTCAATGATCGACGGCACCGCTGGCACCAAGGCCGGTCTGGCCACGGACGAACTGGTCGGCGAAGGCCGCCCTTTCGGCCTTGGCCCGCGCAGTGCGGTCCATCCGGGAAACCGCATACGCCACCAAAAACGCCAGCGGCATGGAGAACAGCGCGGGCTGGGTATAGGGGAACAGCGGTTCGGCAAAGTGCAACACATCCACCCACACCAGCTTGGAAAACACCACGAAGCCCATGGCACTGAGCAACCCGACGTAGCCAGCGGCCAATGCGCCGCGGGTGGTCAGCCCCGACCAGAACATCGACAGGAACAGCACCGGGAAGTTGGCCGAAGCGGCAATACCAAAGGCCAGCGCAACCATGAAAGCCACGTTGATATTTTCGAACAGGATGCCCAAGGCTATGGCCACCAACCCAAGGCTCAGGGTAGCCAACTTGGTCACCCGCAGCTCCTGCGCCTCGCTGGCCGCGCCCTTCATGATCACCCGCGCATACAGGTCATGGGCGATGGCGGACGCCCCGGCCAGAGCCAGGCCTGAAACCACAGCCAGGATGGTGGCGAAGGTCACTGCAGACAAGAAACCCAGCAGCAGGTTGCCGCCGACTGCCTGGGCCAGGTGCATGACCACCATATTGCCCCCGCCCAGCAGCTTGCCACCCACCTCACCGCCCTCGAAGAACGTCGGCTGCTGACTGACGATCACGATCGACGCCAGGCCCAGCAGGAAAATGACATTGAAGAAGTAGCCGATGAACCCGGTGGCATAGAGCACCGACTTGCGCGCCTCCCGGGCATCGCTGACGGTGAAGAAGCGCATCAGGATATGCGGCAGCCCGGCGGTGCCGAACACCAGCCCCAGGCTCAGCGACAGCGCTGTCAACGGGTCGGCCAGCAGGCTGCCGGGCGCCAGCAGGCGTTCGCCCAGGGCATGGGTGTCCATGGCCTTGCTCACCAGCGCGTCATAGCTGAAGTCGAACTCGCGCATCGCCAGGAACAGCACCAGCGAGCCGCCGACCAGCAGCAGGAACGCCTTGATGATCTGCACCCAGGTAGTCGCCACCATGCCGCCGAAGGTCACATACAGCATCATCAGCGCACCGACGATGACCACCGCGATGTGGTAGTCCAGGCCGAACAGCAACCTGATCAACTGCCCGGCCCCGACCATCTGCGCCACCAGGTAGAAACACACCACGGTCAGCGAGCCGATGGCGGCCATGGTGCGCACCTTGCCTTGGTCGAGGCGATACGAGGTGATATCGGCAAAGGTGAAGCGGCCCAGGTTGCGCAGCCGCTCGGTCATCAACAGCAGCAACACCGGCCAGCCCGCGAAGAAAGCGATGAGGTAGATGTAGCCATCCATGCCGGAGGTGTAGATGAGTGCGGTGATCCCCAACAGCGTCGAGGCGGACATGTAGTCCCCGGCCAGCGCCAGGCCGTTCTGCCAGCCCTGGATGCCGCCACCGGCGCTGTAGAAGTCTGTCGTCGAGCGTGTGCGACGCGCCGCCCACCAGGTGATGCACAAGGTGAACAGCACGAACACCATGAACATGCCGATGGCATGCAGGTTGAGCGGCTGACGCTGACCAGCGTCGAGCGAAGGCGAAGCCAGCAGCAGGCCTGAGTGCAGCAGCAGGGCCAGAGGCACGAGTTTTTTCATGCGCCCTGCTCCTCTTCCAGCCCGCTGAGCAGCGCCTGGGTCAGGCTATCGAACTCGCCATTGGCCCGGTACACGTAGAACGCCGACAACGCACAGAAGAACACGAACAGGAAGGCGCCGGCAGCCACGCCCACGGTCATGTTCGACCCCTGGGCCAGGCGCCTGGCAATCAGTTCGGGCCAAAACGATACCAACCCGATGTAGCCATAGAACGTGGCCAGAATCAGCACGAACAGGCTCAGGGTGAAACGGTTTCTGCGCGCCACCAGTTGCTGGAACCGGGCATTGGCGCGAACACGCGCGTATAACAGGCTGGACATGGGACACCTCGGTCAAAGTCGTTGTTGTTATGGGGGTACAGGCGTTGCACTCGATCAATGCTCGGCGTCGGCGATCTGCGCCTCCTGTTGCCGGGCCCACTCACGCAGGACGAACTTCTGTATTTTTCCAGTGGCGGTCTTGGGCAGGTCCACGAGCGACACATGGCGCGGCGCCTTGAAGTGCGCCAGACGCTCACGGCACCAGCGCACCAGATCGTCCCCGCTGGCCAGTGCATCAGCGCGCAGCGTGACGAAAGCGTGAGGTGTCTCGCCCCAGCGCGAATCCGGACGCGCCACCACCGCAGCCTCGACCACCTCGGGGTGCTGGTAGAGCACTTCTTCTATCTCCAGCGAACTGATGTTCTCGCCGCCAGAAATGATGATGTCCTTGGCCCGGTCCTTGATTTCCACGTAGCCATCCGGGTGCAGCACGGCCAGGTCGCCCGTGTGCAGCCAGCCGTTGGCCAATGCGGCCCGGGTGGCCTCTGGGTTGTGCAGGTAGCCTTTCATCACGGTGTTGCCGCGCACCACCAGTTCGCCAAGGGTAAGGCCGTCGGCGGGAACCGGCCGGCCGGTATCGGTATCCAGCACCGTGGCCTCCTCGAGCAGCGGGTGGGCGACACCCTGGCGGCTCATGAACTGCGCCCGGGCCTCAAGCGGCAACTCGTCGACCCCCGGCTGCCATAGGCACAATGTGCTGGGACCGTAGCTTTCGGTCATGCCATAGGCATGGGTGATGTTGAAGCCACGCGCCTCCATCGCCGCGATGACCGCACTGGGCGGGGCGGCACCGCCAGTGATCACCGAAACCGGCACCGGAGGGGCGCTGGCATGCTCGGCGTGGATCAGCATCGACATCACCACTGGGGCGGCGCTCAGGTGAGTCACGGCATGCTCGGCGATGGCGGCGTTGATCGCATCAGGCTGGACCTTGCGCAGACACACGTGGGTGCCACCGGACAACGTCACCGCCCAGGTATGGCTCCAGCCGTTGCAGTGGAACATCGGCAAGGTCCACAAGTAGACGCTGCGCGGCCCCAACTGGAAGATCAGCGCCCCGGCGCAGGCGTTGAGGTAGGCGCCGCGGTGATGCAGCACCACGCCCTTGGGGTCCCCCGTGGTGCCGGAGGTGTAGTTGATGGCGATCGACTGCCATTCGTTCTGTGGCGCACTCAACGGCCGCGCGGGGTCGCCCTGGGCCAAGAACGCTTCGTAGTCCAGGTCGTGGGCCAAATCGGCGCGCTCGGCCTGATCATCGTCGATGCCCACCAGCAAGGGCGGCGCATCGAGCATGGCCAGCGCCTGATTGGCCACGGCACCGAACTCACGATCGCAGATCAATACCTTGGCCGCGCAGTGACGCAGGATGAAGGCAATGCTGCGCCCCTCCAGGCGGATGTTGATGCACACCAGCACCGCCCCGGCACCGGGCACGCCATAGTGGGCCTCGAGCATTTCCGGGATGTTCGGCGCCAATATCGCCACCCGCTCGCCCGGCTGAACACCGACCCGCTCCAAGGCACTGGCCAGGGCGCGGCTGCGCTCGTGCAACTGACGGTAGCTGTAGCGCCTTGCGCCATAAACCACCGCATCGCGCTGCGGGTACACCTGCGCGGCACGCTTGAGGAACGACAGCGGCGACAGCGGGACATGGTTGGCTTCGTTGGGAGCAAGCTCGTGTTCGAGGGTTGGAACCATCATGGCAGGCACCTCATCGACACATTGCTCAGGTTTTGCACGCACATACCTACCTCCTGTTCTTGTTGTTATTGCGCCACGGCGCGTTACAGGCTGCTGCACAGGTGGCCGCCATCGACCACGATCTCAGCGCCGCTCATCGCCCGCCCGGCATCGCTGGCGAGCAGCAGCAAGGCGCCGTCCAGGTCCGACGGTACGCTGAAGCGGCGGCTGGGGATCCGCGAGCGCAACTTGTCACCGGCCTCGCTGGCCAGGAAGGCCTCGTTCAAATCAGTCATCACGTAGCCGGGCGCCAGGGCGTTCACCCGGATGCCATGGCGCGCCAACTCCAGCGCCATGGCGCGGGTCAGGTGGGCCAGGCCGGCCTTGGCCGCCAGGTAAGGGCCGACGGCGCCGGCCACACGGCTGGCGAGGATCGAGGTGACATTGATCAGGCTGCCCCCCTTCCCCGCCACCACCATGCGCCGGGCGCTTTCCTGGGCCACGGCCCAGGCGCCCTTGAGGTTGGTGTCGAGCACGTGGTCCCAGGTTTGATCATCGCAGGCCAGCATAGGCTGGCTGTCGCTCACGCCCGCATTGTTGACTAGGACATCCAGCGGGCCGGCGGCATCGAGCACCCGGCAGATGTCCTCACGGCTCGTCACATCGAGGGCAAAGGCCTGCGCCCGCCCTCCGGCCACCTCGATGGCCTCCACCAACGCCTGCAGCGGCGCCTGGCGTCTGGCGGTCACCACCACCTCGGCGCCTGCGGCGGCCAGGGTCATGGCGAAGTGACGGCCCAGGCCGCTGGAGGCCCCGGTCACCAGGGCGCGACGCCCGTCGAGGGCGAACAGTCGGGCAAGGTTCGGCTGCATCAGTGGGCCTCCAGGCGCTGGTCGAGCAGCTTCTTCGCCAGGCTCATGCGGTGCACTTCGCTCGGGCCGTCATAGATGCGGAACGGGCGAATGTCGCGGAAGATCCGCTCCACCACGGTGTCCCCGGTCACCCCGCGTCCACCCAATACCTGGACGCAACGATCGACCACCCGCCACAGCGCCTCGGCGCTGATCACCTTGGCCATGCTCGAATCGACATTGGCGCGCCGGCCCTGGTCGAGCACCCAGGCGCAGTGCCAGACCGCCAGACGCACCACGTGCAGGTCCATCATGTTGTCGGCCAGCATGAAACCCACGCCCTGGTGCTCGCCCAGCGGCTTGCCGAAGGCGTCCCGGGTGCGCGCATAGTCGCAGGCGATGTCGTGGGCGCGGCGCGCGGCACCGAGCCAGCGCATGCAATGAGTCAAGCGTGCAGGCGCCAGGCGCACCTGGGCATACCGGAAGCCCTTGCCGATCTCGCCGAGGACATCGCTCGCCGGAATACGCAGGTTGTCGAAACGCAGCTGCCCGTGACCGCCGGTAAAACAGCTGTCCAGCGAGTCCAGCTGACGTTCATGGATGATGCCGTCGCGCTTCATGTCGGTCAGGAACATGGTCGCGGTGCCGTCCTCCATGCGCGCCATGATGATGCCGAAGTCCGCGCCTTCGGCCCCGGTGATCAGCCACTTGCGACCATTGATCAGGTAGTCGTCGCCATCGCGGGTGGCAGTGGTGAGCAGCATCGACGGATCCGAACCGGAGCCCGGAGCAGGCTCCGTCATGGCGAAGCACGAACGGGCATGGCCCTGGACCAGCGGGCGCAACCAGCGGTCCTTCTGCGCTTCGGTGGCGACCACGTCCATCAGGTGGATATTGCCTTCGTCCGGCGCATGGATATTCAGCGCTACCGGGCCCAGCGGCGAGTAGCCGGCTTCTTCGAAGACGATCGCCTTGGCCACATGGCTCAGTTCCAGACCGCCCATTTCGCGGCTGGCGTGAGGCGTCAGCAAGCCAGCGGCGCGGGCGCAGAGCACCAGGTCCTGGCGCAGTGCGTCGCTGGGGCCGTGGCTGTTCTGGCGGGGGTCGTTCTCGAATGGGATGACCTGTTCGGCAATGAAGTCTCGAGTCTTGGCCTGCAAGGCGAGCAGTTCGTCCGGGAGAGTGAAGTTCATGGCTGTCCTTGTGTGTTCTTGTCTATCGGAGGAATGGGGTGGTCGATGCGGTTTCAGGGCAAGGCCTTGGGGTTGCTGATCGCCAATCGGGCAACGATGATCTGGCGTAATGTCTCGACCAGGGTGCGCCGGGTTTGCGGGGCGTCATGGCTGCCCTGGCGAATGGCGCGAGCCAGTTGGCGGCGCAGGTCGGGCAATGTCGACGGCGCGTCATCGACCAAGGCGGCCAGACGCGCCTGCTCCTGATCCTCGGCCTGAGCGCCCAAGCGGTTTTCGCGGGCCGCAATGGCCATGGCGTTGGCGATCATCAGGGCCGGGTAACGCAACTCGCCGGGCAGCGCTGGCAGCAGCTGCTCCAGAAGCGTCGCGCGGGCGATCTCGAGCAATTCGTGGGCGTTGGGTTGGGTCATGGCGCTTCGGCTCCGGTCATGTGCAGGATGTCGAGTTCGAGCTCCGGCAACAGCCGGGCTGTCAGTGCTAGCTCGAGCGACGGTTCTTCACCGGACAGATGGCGCTGCCCTTGCTGCAAGGCAATCACCGCCCAGCGCAGGGTGGCCATGACTTGCCAGTAGTGGAGCCGACTGCGCTCGATGCACAGCGAAGACACCTCGTGATAACCACGCAGAAAATCCTCCAGCTGGCCAATGCCGCCGGCTTCGAGGTCTGGACGGGTAAAACGCCAGCAACGGGCGGTGAACCAGCCGAGGTCCTCGCAAGGATCTCCCCAGCCGGTGAACTCCCAGTCGAGCACGGCCTCCAGCCCTTCTTCGCTGGCCAGGTAGTTGCCGGTGCGGTAGTCACGGTGCAACAGGCACAGGGTGCTGCTGCGCGGCGCATGCAGCTCGCACCAGCGCAGGCCCCATTCCAGCACCGGATAGGCATCGGCGAGGGTGTCGAGGTAGCGGCGGTAGGCGTCGATGGTCGCCAGGGCCGGCGAGCTGTCCGGAACGGACAGGAAGCACAGCGTGGCGCACGGCGGGCGGACCTGATGCAGACGCGCCAGGTTGGCGCCAAGCTGCGTCGCCAGTTGCGCCCGGCCCTGAGGACCGGCGCCGGTGCTGAGCGCGCGGCCGGCAGCGCTACCCGGCACATACTCCATCAGGAAGAACACCCGCCCATGCACGCGCACATCGCGGCACAGCCAGAGCGGGCGTGGCACTTTCACGCCGGCCTGGTAAACCACCTGCAGCACGGCGAACTCCTGTTCACGGTCAAGGCTGGCGGGTAGCGCTGAAAGCGCATCGCTGCGCAGTACCCAACGCCGGACACCGGCCCACGGGCCGCCTTCGATCAGCAGGTCCAGCAGCCAGTTTTCCTGGATAGCGCCGCCGCTCAGGCGCTTGCGCGCCTGGATGACCACCCGCGTTGCCGAGGCCTGCTCGCGGATGAACTCGGCCAGGCGGTGATCGTCAGTCATGGCCGCGAACGTATCGCTGGCCGGGGAAATCGTTGGTGAACTGCTCATGGGTCTGTAGGCCCTGCCTTTGGTTTCTGGGTTGGCACAAGCCCAAGAGCAAGGCCTGGGCCAACTCTTCAAAAGTCAGCCACAGGCCGCATACAGCCTGGGTTCTGACGCCTCACCGCCGAGCGAAAGTCAGGCTGCTTGTTGCATATTTGCAAGATATTGATTCATTATCGAAACATTTCAAATATGAACAGGCCCCGTGATGGATGCTCTTGCCTCCCAGGTCGTCGTGCTGATCAGCCACTTGCAGCGCCCCCAACAACGGAGCCGGCTCGCCCATGTGGTGGCCGGGCTCACGACGGACTACCCAGATACTCGTATCGAAGTCCTCGACACCTCGGTGGCTGAAGCACTACAGACCGCCCGAGAATTGGAGCAGGCAGGCAAGGTCGATGTGTTCGTCTGCGCCGGGGCGACCGCCGCCTACCTGCGCAAACTCCTGACACGCCCGGTACTGGCGATGCGCGTGGGCAGTGGCGACCTGCTACGGGCATTGGGGCAGGCCCGCGAACGCTCCTCCCAAGTGGCCGTGCTCAGCTACAACCATGTCAACCACGACCTGCAAGCCATGGCCGCGCTCTTCACCGTCCAGGTTCACCAGGCCGCCTACACCTCCCTGGAAGAGGCCCGCCAGGCCGTCGAACAGGCGGCCCAGCTAGGCTGTCGCAGCATCATCGGCTCGTCGACGGTGGTGGAGCTGGCGGAGCAGGCAGGGCTGCATGGCGTGCTGTCGCTGAGCGAAGACACCGCGCGCAAAGCGCTGGAGGAAGCCCTGGGCATTCTCGACACTCAACGCGTCGAGATCGCCAAACGGCGGCATCTGAATGCCGTGCTGCGGCATATCCCCGCCGGCGTAGCAGCGGTCGACAACCAAGGCGTGGTGCAGTCGCTCAACCCTGCCCTTGCGCAGCTGCTGGACCTGCCGGTTAGCGCAGCGCTGGGCCGGCCGCTGCAGCAGCTGTGCCCGGAACTGGACCTGCAGCAGGCGCTGCAGGAAGGCACGGGTGAAGAAAACCGAGTGATGCGGCTCGGCTCGCACGCCGTGGTGAGCAATTTACTGCCTATCCTGGAGAACGGCGAACGTACCGGCCTGGTCCTGACCTGCCAGGACATCACCGTTGTGCAACGTGCCGACCAACGCATCCGATCCACCCGCCGCCCTGGTGCGTTCACTGCCCGTTACCGGCTCGACCAGCTCAACGGCAACAGCAAGGCCAACCGCGAGATGCTGCAGTTGGCCAAGCGTTTTGCCACCAGCCATTCGACCATCCTGATTACCGGTGAAAGCGGCACCGGCAAGGAACTGCTCGCCCAGGGAATCCATAACGAAAGCCCGCGCCGGCAAGGCCCCTTCGTCGCCATCAACTGCGCGGCGTTTCCCGAGTCGTTGCTGGAAAGTGAATTGTTCGGCTACGAGGAAGGCGCCTTCAGCGGCTCGCGCAAAGGTGGCAAGCCAGGCCTGTTCGAAGCAGCACACCGCGGCACGCTGTTCCTCGACGAGATCGGCGACATGCCGGTGTCGCTGCAAACACGCCTGCTGCGCGTGCTGCAAGAGCGCGAAGTCCTGCGCCTGGGCAGCACCGAACCGATTGCCATCGACGTGCGCATCATTGCCGCCACCCACAAGGACCTGCGCAGCGCCATGGACGATGGCGATTTCCGTACCGACCTGTATTTCCGGCTCAACATCCTGCGTCTGCAGACCACCCCGCTGCGAGAGCGCCCTGAGGACATTGCCCTGATCTGCCGGGGCATCAGCCAGCGCCTGCTCGTTCAGGGGCAACCACCGGGAGCTGCAGACATCCCCGCCGCGCTGCTGCCGTACCTTGAACGCTATGCCTGGCCGGGCAATGTCCGGGAACTGGAGAATGTGATCGAGCGCGCGATGCTCTCGGCACGCGAACTGCTTGAGGAACACCGCGTGAACGAGCAGTACCTGGCACGCGTGCTACCTGAACTGTGCGAAGGCCCTCCCCCTTCACCCGCCCGGAAAAAGTCGTCAGGCGAAACGGACCTGCACACCATCGGCAAGGTCGCGCAACTGCGCCATGTAAAGGAAACGTTGGAAAGCTGCCGCGGCAACCTCGACGAAGCCGCCCGCCGTCTCGGCATCAGCCGCACAACCTTGTGGCGGCGCTTGCGATCTGCCAATTGAATGAAAGCCCCAATCCCATGTTCAACCCATGACGTCTGGTTGGACAGCCTCAAGGCCCTATACCGTCTAATCATCCGCGAACTGACTGGCTCGACGTACATCGCCGGGTTGCTAGCGATGCTGCTGGACTGTCTGTCGCTACCGCTAACCGGCAAGGCTTGACTCTACCGTAAGGGGCAGACTTTACCCTTGGCACTTCATTACCTGGAGTTTGTCATGAAGCGCAAACGCATGCTCGTAATCCTCGGCCACCCTTCGAACGACAGCTTTTGCGGCGCGGTGTCCGAACGTTATGTCGAGGCTGCCACGCAAGCAGGCCATGAGGTGCGCCTGCTGCGCCTGGATACCCTGGATTTCGATCCGGTCTTGCACGATGGCTATAACCAGATCCAGTTGCTTGAGCCCGATCTGATCAACGCACAGAACGACATTACCTGGGCCGAACACCTGACATTGGTGTACCCGATCTGGTGGGGCGGCATTCCGGCATTGCTCAAGGGGTTCTTCGACCGCGTGTTTCTGCCCGGTTTTGCCTTCAAGTACCGCAAGGGCTCGCCCTTCCCGGATAAGCTGCTCAAGGGCCGCACGGCTCACCTACTGGTGACCATGGACACGCCGCCGTGGTACTACCGGTGGGTGTATCGCATGCCGGGCCTGCACCAGATGCGCAAGACCACCCTGGAGTTCTGCGGCATAAAACCCCTGAAAACCCTGACCTTCGGTCCGGTATTGGGCTCCAAGCCGGAACAGCGTGAAGCCTGGCTCAAACAAGTCCAGGCCGTCGCCAGCCGCTGATCGGCCCCGGTCGGGCCGTGCCCCTGCGCTGCCCAGCCGAGCCGCCCTGCTGTGACGCCTTGTTCAGCCTGGCTTCCCACCCCCTGACGCTTGTGCAAAAATGTCGCGCGCCTGTACGAGCACGCGACATCTTTTCGCTTCTGATGCGTCAAAAAAGGGATTTTCATGTACATTGGCAAAGCCGCCCAGCTGTCGGGCACCACCGTCAAAAGCATCCGCCATTACGAAGAAATCGGCCTGCTGCCCCCACCGCAACGCGAAGGCAAGTACCGCATCTACAGCCAGCAAAGCGTAGAGCTGCTGACCTTCATCAAATGCGCTCAGCAACTCGGTTTCAAGCTCAAGGAAATGCAGGCCATTCTGCAGGATCATCGCGGCCAGGAGCTGCCCTGGGATCTGGCCATGCAGGCCATCGATAACAAAAAGCAGGAATTGATGGGGCAGATCCAGGCCTTGCAGCAAGTGCATGACGGCTTGGTTGAGTTTGAGCTGAGCCTCAAGGATGCTCAGATGCAATGCCAGTTCGAACACCTGGAAAAAGCCCGCTGAATCCGCTCCGCCGCCCCTGAACGGCCATGGCGCCCGGTGCCGTTTTCAGCACGCAGGCGCCCCGGCGATTTAGCCTGGCACAGCCCCACCCCCCGGCTGCTCGCCCTCTTGCACTGCTGGCTGCGGCACAATCGAGGCAAAGAACCACGGCGAAATCAGCGTGACCAACAAAATGGTCATGAAGCCGCTGGATGACAGCGCCAGTATCACCAGTACACCCAGGTCAATGACGGGTTTGTAGGCGGAGAACAGCAGCGCGACAAAGCCCATCGAGAAGATCACGACGTTGACCACCGTCGAGCGCCCGACGCCCTGCATGGCCGCCAGGATGGCCTCGTCGATCTCGATGCCCTTCTGCACCAGCATCTTGATCCGTGACAGCAGGTGAACGGCGTAATCCACCACGCCCACCACCAGGAACGTCACCAATGTGGTACCGATGTTCAACTCAATATCCAACAGGTACATGCTGCCGTAAACCGTCACCGACGTGGTCAGCAACGTCAGCATGCCGAGGATGCCCAGGCGTACTGACTTGAGCCAGAACATCATCATCAAGGTCACGGCCAGCAACGCCAGCGAGAAGCTCAGCACCTGACCCTGGGTGATTTCCTGCAACACCCCGGTCCATATGTACGGCGTACCGGCATGGGTGACCTGCAGGTTGGCCGGTTTGTTGATGGCCAGCCAGGCGTCTAGTTTATCGAGCATCGCCTGGTAATCGCCCGCCACAGAGGAGGTCATGGTGAACAGCGTCACCGCCTTCGAGTAATCGGCATTGAGCACGTTCTGCAAGTCAGTGCCGCCACCGTTCTCGAACATCATGATGTGTTGTTCGATGAGCGAGTTGCCATCGACATCGAAGGTCTCCGGTTTGCCGTCATCATCGACCACCGTCACCTGCTCCACCGCCTGCGGCACCCGCAGGAAAGCAGGGTTCATGTCGTTGAGCACGAGGTTCATGCGCTTGATGTAGGTCGCCACCGAATAGGTGTAACTCACGTTCGGCTGGGCCTTGATGAACTGGTCCAGACGGTCGAGGAACTGCACGGTTTCAGTGGTCAGCGCGCCACGCGGAGTCTTGGTGTCGAAAGCGATCCAGCCCGGCGATGTACCCGCGACTCCGGCCCGGTTGATGAATTCGTCGGACATCCGCACCGGGCTGTCCTTCTTGAAGTAGGCAATGCCCGAGTCTTCGATATCCACCTTGAACGTGAACACCGTCATCATCGCCAACAACGGCAGGGTCACCAGCAATACCGGCTTGCGCCAGCGAATCAGCCAGGCACAGAACACCACCAGATAGTGGGAGATCAGCGACGCTTTCAGTTGCACTTTGCGCGGGACGGCATCTTTGCCCCAGATCGAAATCCACGCCGGAATCAGTAGCAACGAGATGATCAGCGCCGCCGTCAGGCCGATGGACATGAACACGCCAAAGTTGCGGATGCTGACAATGTTGTTGGTGGTGGAAATCAGGAACGTCGCAATCGTCGTGACCGTTGTCAACACTACCGGCGTGACCATCAGGCGCTGGGTTTCACGGTTGGCTTCGCGGAAAGACTTACCCGAATTGAGCTGTTCGTAATATTCGGCCATGACGTGGATCGCGTCGGCACAACAGATGGTGAACAGGAACACCGGCAAGACACTGGTGAGCAAGTCCATCGGCACCCGCAGCAGCGCCATCAGGCCAAGGGTCCAGATGGTGCAGAACAGGATATTGAACAGCGGCAGCACCACGCCAAGTGGTTTGCGAAAGAAGAAAACCAGCAGAGAGGTCACCAACAGGAACACGATCGGGAACAGCATCGCCAGGTCGTGATCGATGATTTCCTGCTGGGCCGCAATGAAGATCGGCATGCCGGCGATGAACACCTCATCGGTGAACTCCGGGTGGGCGGCCTGGTACTTCGCGATGATCTCGCGGACCTGGTGATAGGCACGCAACTGGGCCTGAGCGTCGTCCTGTTTGGTGCCCAGTTCAGCGACGACCATGGCGACTTTCTTGTCCGCCGAGACGACGCCACCGACCATCTGCTCGTTGCCCATGATCTGCGCTTCGACCTTGATCGGGTCCATATCCAGGGCGTGCAGGGTCTTGTGGATCCACAACTCGCCATCGGCACTCAAACTGATGTTTTCCAGGTCAGCCATCGAGGCCATTTCCTGGATCGGGTTGATCCGCTCGGCAAGAAAGCTCAAAAACTGCAGGTCATGGCTGTCCCAGTGCCGGGCAATCCCATGGTCGCGCAGCGCTTTGGCGGCAGCGTAATCGTTCTGCGAAAAACCCTCGGCGAGGATCTGCACCAGCAAACCCTGGGCATCAGGGTCGTCACTGTGGAGGCCGACGATGCGCTGCAGTTCGACACGGTCCTCATCATTCGCCAGCATCAACCGACGTATGGCCTGGGACAGCTCGAACTGGGCGTTCAGCGACGTGGTGTTGAAGACACTCACGGGGTTGTTCAGCGCCACCATGACCGAGTCATACGTGCCGGTGAACTCGCGCTGCAGATCAATGATCGTCTTGCGCGCCGGGTGAGTGTCCTTGAGCAGATACGGATTGGTGTCCGACATCAACGCGCCGAGGGTGTAGGTGAAGTAGGCGGTGATCGCCACCAACACGAACACAATTGCCCGCGCATAGCGCTCGACGAAGTTCAGGTATCTTTCCATGAATGAGGGTTCCAGATGAATCGAGAGCGGCGCTTAGCGGGCAGACACGGCGTATTCCGGCAAGTCGCCGGCTTTCAGCCCGCGCTTGATCGCGGTCTGCGTGAACAGGCGGTCGTCCAGCGCGACGTTGTACTGCAACTGATTGAAGCGCAGCTGAGAACGCGTACCGGCGATGAAGTCCTCGGTTTCGCTGAAGGTAATGCTGTCGATCTGGTCGATGGTTTCAGTCTTCAGGGTGCGCATCTGCTTGAACATCACACCTTTTACATCGAAGAAGTCCTGGCGCAGCACCAGTGAGTTCTTCTTGTCAACCCAGACCTTGAGCTTGTTGTAGCCGGTCTTGGCCAGCACGGCAGGCGTCGCCGGCTCACGCTCGATCACGTAGCAATCGCGGCCCTGCAACTGCTCTTCGCCAACCAGCGTTTGGCGATAGTCTTCGGCGCGAATCTTGTCGAGGTCGGCATAGGAGTAGTCGCTACCCATGAACGCCCCGCGTTTGTCGGTGGTGGAAATCCTTCGGGTCTGTCGGCTGACCGGCAAATACATCCACTGGCTGTCTTCGAGGCCCAGGGCCTCGCGCGGGTTTTCGATGTGGAAGGCGACATCACGCACATCACTCGGCGCGGAGAAATACATGGTGAATTTGTCGCTGTCCGGGTAATCCTTTTGCAGGTAGCTGAACTCGCGGATGCGGCTGTTACCTTGCTTGTCGATCAGGATCAGGGACACCTGGGACATGAAGCTCTTGCCGTCGTCGCGGTCCCGGGCCTGGCGAATGATGTCGTCGGCCGTGCGTGTTTCAGCTGCCATGGCGGCAGCGGCGCTCAGCAGCAGTGCGCTTACAGTCAGGGTCTTGAAGATGGGCAACATGGCGATTTCCTTTTCATTGTTTAAGTGGTTCGCACACCGCACCGGTGTGGTCAGAACAGATAACCGGCGGACAAGCGCACCTGGTCGCGGTTGGCGTACGCACCGAACTGGCGGTCGGGCTTGCCGAAGAACACATCGACTTCGAGCCCCAACTTGAGCCAGTCCACCGGTTTGTAGGTGAAGATCCCCTGAACGAAACTGTCGTCCTGCGCTGGCGGCGACATGCCGAATACCAGACGGGTCTTGAGGCGATCCTGGAACTGCGAGCCTTCGGCAGACACGGTGAACAGGTCGTCGCGTTTGTCCTGGACCATGCCGGGCTGCCAGTCGAGCAGCCGCTGATGTTGCCACTGCGTCGAGATCAGCCAGTCCCGCAAGAGGTAATCGACGCCCAGCAGCGACTTGGTCATAGCCGTCTGGTCGCTGCCGTAAGCGCGGTAAGGATTGGTGACGCGCCAATTGTCGAAGTAGGCGACTTCACTGCGTACCACGATGCTGTGGCCGGCATCGATGGCCACACCGGCACCGCCCATGGAATAGCGCGGGAATTGCCGCTCAAGGCGAATCAGGCCCTCTTCGGTCTGGCCTTCGACGGCGTAAACCGGGTCCTGTTGGCGGGCGTTGAGGGCAACGAAGCTGACATCCACCGTGCCGACCCGGCCGTTGGCACTGGCGCCGTAACCGAAGCCACTGTGACCGTCATAACCGGGCCGCGAATCGACCACGAACATCTGCGGATCGGGTGTGGCAAAGATCGGTGCATCGAACTCGCTGCCGACGGCCGGCGCCTGGTTTTTCACAAAGTCAGTGATCACCAGCGCTTCCAGCTCCCACTCGGCGACCGGCTGCACCAGGCGAATCATCGGCACGGCGATGCGGCTGTCTTCCAACAGACCGATCACACCCTCGCGATAATCCAGCGGGTTGATCTGATCGAGCACCCGTAATTCATCTGCACGCCCCCACACCACCTGCTGCCAGCCCACCGTCAGCTCGCCGTCACCGACGTAGAGCCCCCAGTAAAGGTGCCGCCAATCGGCAGTGGCCCGGTAATCGTCCCGGGCTTGCGCGCTGTATGGGTTGTTGCCGTCATAACGGAAGTCATAACGGGCTCGGCCCTTGGCCTTGTAGTAGCCGCTGTCCCAGGCATCCTCCAGGCTGAACTTGAGGTACACGGCTTTTTGCGTGACCCGGTCGTCACCGTGCAGACGCACGGCCGTGGCAACGCCGATCTCCGCTTCATGATGCTCCGGCAACCACTCGGCGATCGCCGCTGGCGGGCCGAGGCTGACCAGCGCGGCCAAAAGGCCGCGGTTCAATCCCAGTCGAGCCATGGCTACATTCCCAACCCGGCACCGCCGTCGATCATCAGGCTTTGCGCCGTGACACCACTCGCCTGCGGGCTCGCCAGATAACGAACCATGGCCGCCACTTCGTCGCCCTGAATGAAGCGCCGCAGGGGCAACTTCTTCTTGGCATTGCGCAGGATCTGCTCGTGGGTGATCCCGGCGATGCGCGCTTGAGCCGCCAATTCGCCTTGCAGCATCGGCGTGTCGATCCAGGCGGGCAGGATGGCATTGACGGTGATTCGCCGTGGCGCCAGGTCCAGCGCCAAGGCTTTGGTCATGCCGATGATGCCGTGCTTGGAGGCGCAGTAAGCAGTGTTGCGGACCTTGCCCGCTCGGCCGAGGATCGACGACATGTTGACGATCCGCCCACCATCCGCCATCAGTGGCAGGCACAACGAGGTGACGTAAAAGGTGCCGTTGAGGTTGATCGAAATGACCTTGTGCCAGTTGTCGAGGTCTTCGGGTTCGTTCTCGTCGCAGACCCCGGCGCTGTTGACCAGCACATCGACAAAGCCGACCCGGTCGGCCAGGCCCTTGAACAGAAGTTGCAGGCTGGCGAGATCGGCGATGTTCGCTTGATGGGTTTCGATACGAGCGGCAAATTCGCCCTCGGTGACCCACCCCTGCAAGGTTGCCAGATCCCGATCAAGCAAGATCAAAAGGTGCTCGGCCTGGGCTGCAAAACTTTCCGCGACGGCGCGGCCAATACCATTGGCCGCGCCGGTAATCACAATCGTGCGTAACTGGCTCATGGCATTTTCAATCCGCCGTTGACGGACAGGACTTCGCCCGTGATGTACAGGCCGCGCTCGGCCAGATACAGCACCGCGTCGGCAATTTCTTCAGGCCGGGCGAACCGTTTGATCAACAGCCGCGACTGGATTTCCTGCTCATGGGCGCCGACCAGGGCTTGGCTCATGTCGGTGCTGACGATGCCGGGCGCCACCGCGTTGACCCGGATGTTGCGGGGCGCCAACTCCACCGCCAGTGCGCGTGTCAATGCTTCTACACCGCCTTTGGCGGCGGCGTAGTTGCTCTGGCCCTTGCCGGGCTTTTGCGCGGCCACCGAACTGAGGTTGACGATGCACCCGCTGCGTTGGCGCATCATGCAGGGCAGCACCTGCTGACAGCACAACAACGTGCCGACCAGGTTGGTCTGGATGACCTCGGTGATGTCGTTCAACGATTGCGTGGCGAGCAAACCGTCACGGGTAATACCGGCGTTGTTGACCAACAAGTCGATACGCTCGAAACGTTGCTCGACCCGTTCAAAAAACGCCTGAATGCTCGGCGCTTCCTTGACATCACACTGCACGGCCAGGCAGTCCCGGCCGAGCCCTTCGACCTGCGCCTGCAAGGCAGCGGCTGACGCCTCGTCACGGACATAACTGAAGGCAACCTGATAACCCGCGCCGGCCAGGGCCAGCACGATGGACTTGCCAATGCCACGGCTGCCGCCGGTCACGACAGCTATTTTCTGAGTCATGACCGCTCCTTACAGTGAGTTTTGAGTTTTGAATTGCGCGAGGGTGAAGCCGTGGGTCGCGGCCAGTGCGCGGACCTGCTGAACTTGCTCACGGCTGATATCGCCGTAGGAGCCGTGCTGGCTCATGCCAGACAAGCCCATCAACACCGACTCGGCCATGCACGCATACAGCTGACCTTTTTTCAGATAGGCCCGCACGTTGGGCGCCAGGCCGTCGTCGAACGGCGTCTGGACGATGCCGCCGTGCATGTAGAGCACGTCTTCGCGTTGGCTCGGCAGGTCTTGATGGACGTTCAGCGGCACGGCGATATCGCAAATCACGCTGCGCTCGGCAAAATGTTCGGCACCGAGGAACGGCTGAGGCGCATTGGCAGCGCACAGGACAATACGTGTGCCCTTGATGGCGTCGAGATCGTTGGTGACCGTGATGAAGGCGTTCGCGCCAAGGCGCTCATCCACCAGACGGGCGATGTGCAAACCGAGGTCGGCTTTTTGGCCATGTGAGTGCAACAAGCCACGAAAACCATCAAGGGTCAGCAGTCGCTGGGCCAACCGGTCGTGTTCGGCCGTGCCTTTGAGGATCGAACGGGCCGCGTCGGCGTAAATCTGTTGCGCGGTTTTCTCCAGGCGCCGAACCGAGCCATCACGACCGCTGCCAATCAGAATCAGGTGATCGACGGTGGCGGACAGCATCGAGGCATAGGTCGACGCAACGTTACCGGCGGCACCGACAACGGCAGCGGTTTGCTCGCAAAGTGCCAAACCTTGCTGTACACAGCCTTGCTCGATGGCTTCGAGCCCCATGCCGATGGTCAGAGCGTTGCCGGACGTCAGCGCCATGTCGGCAATCTTCAGCGCCTGACAATTGTTGGTAACGATCGAGGTGTACATCCCGAGGCCGGCGATGCTGCAGCCATCGGCGCGGGCATCGGTGACACGCCTGCCGACTTCTTCGCGAATGCTGTCCAGGTCACCGCTGCGGATGTACTCGGCCATGGCATCCGAGTCCATGCACAGCGGGTATAACGTGAACTCCACCGCCATGCCGAGGCGCGACCGAATGATTACCGGGCCGACTGGCACAGCGCGGCGTTCAGGCTTGGTGCGATTGATGAACGTGCGTTTTTGTTCCGGGCTCAGGGCTGCCAACGAGGGATCGACGTCACCTAGGATATCGGCATCGATCAGGTGGTTGATGAACGCTACCCGAGCGACGACTTCGACCTTGGCATCCCTGTTTTCAACGGGCTCGGTCACCCGAAAATCGTCCTGACGGGCTGGCAAGGCGGGCATCGAGTCCGCGCAGATACCCGCCGCCAACGGCAAGGCATCGCCACGGCGCAGCATGTCGCAGACCCGTTGCAGGGCAGCGATCAGCTTGTCGATTTCGCTCAGGGTGATACAGGCTGGCGGCTCCAGGCGAATCACGTTGGAGTTGCTGCCCGACGGTGCCACCCGCAACGCTTCGAATTGCAACAGGTAACCGGCGATCAAGTAACCCAAGGCATCGTTATACTGGGCCGACGCCTGTACCAGCGAGCTGCTGACACTCAAGTCGTGCAATTCCAGCCCCACCAGCAAGCCACGCCCGCGCACATCGGCGATCACATCCGGATAGGCCATCTTCAGTTCATTGAGCGAGGCTTTGAGGTAGGCGCCCTTGGTGCGTATGTCTTTGAGCATCGCGTCGTCATCGGCGAACAACCGGCGCAATGCCGACAGCGCGATATGGCAGGACGGGTCGTCCTCAGCGAAGGTCGAGCTGTGGATATAGCTGAACTCGCCTTCGTAGTGGCTGCTGCGGATCACCGTCGCGGCGATTTTCATCAAGCCGCCGCCGAGTGCCTTGGACAGGCAGTAGTAGTCGCCTTGCAGGTTGAACTGGCTGCTGGCAAGAAACGTCCCGGCGCGACCAAAACCCGACTGCACTTCATCGACCACCAACGGGCATTGTTGCTCGTTACACAGCTTGCGCAGCCCCAGATAGAACTCGGCCGCGAACTCGTTGATGCCGCCTTCGCCCTGAATCGGTTCCATCAACACGGCGGTAATCGCACTGAACGGCAGTTGCAGCACGTGCAGGTGTTCACCGTCCCATTGCAGGCTCAACCAATGGTGCGTGTGCCGGGCCGGCAATGCCTGCAACTGATGGGGCTGCTGTGGGTCGATGAACTCGACGTTCAGACCAAAACGGGCAAACGGTGCGCGGTACTGACGGCCATAGGTCAGTTGCACGGTATTGACCAATTTGCCGTGGAAGCTGCCGCGCAGGGCGACGAATACCGGTTCGATGTGCAACTGCGCCAGGTTGTGTTGGCGAACGGCTTCAACCACCTGACGCAAGGTCACGCTGTTCAGGGTGATCGGCAGGACACCTGCAGGCAGGTCGAGGTCGGCCACATCCAGCTCGCGGTAAGCGTGTTCGCTGGCGGTCAGGCTGGCCAGGGTGAAATCGATGTCGTCGAACTGCTTTTGCAGGCTCTTCTGGCGACGGAACTCCGCGTGCTTGACGGCGATCTCCACCGCCTCCGCGCCGCTGTTGGAGAAAGTCGAAATATAACGTTCGGTGTTCTTCAGTTCGCGATTGAAGGCGTCGCTGAGCGCTCGCCCCAATTGCCCGGCCGCACCGCGGATCGACATTTGTGCGTTGAACGGCACGTCGCTGCGCAGCAGCGCACATAGCTGATCGACAAACTGTGGGTCGTTGTGGCCGAACAGTGCCGCACCGTAACCGCCGAGAAAGTCGGTGACCGTGACCATGTCGCCCTTGGGGTTGCGGTAGAACAACTGGCTACCGAGGGCGCGCTCAAATTGACACTCAAGGCCCAGTGCCTGCAGCAGGCCGACAAATTTGGGCCGAACGAAATCGCGATAATCCATGACAGTCATATCCCTTGAAAGTAAAAAAGAGGCGGTAGTCAGCGGCAGTCCTGAGTGACCTTTGCGCTGTAGAGCACTTGATAGGCGGCGCTGAATCCGTTGTCGTCGCGGTTCAGCACCAGGCAATGCGCAAGGCTCGCGGCGTGGGGCGCGCCCTGAATGAACGGCAGGTTCGCCACTGGCTGCTGCAAACCGGCAATCGGCGGCACGCTTTGGGCCTGCAATGCGCAACGCGCCAGCATCAGATCCACCAGGCTCGGCGCCGCGCTGAGAATGCCGTTGATCGCCAACCCGCTGGTGATGTGCGAGGCGCGCGCAAGGGCCAGCGTCTGGCACAACACGCGGTCTTTGTGCGCATCGCCGGTGCCGCTGCACACCAACACATCGGTTGGGCTGTCGGGCAGGCTCAAGCGACCGAGGGAGGCATGGGCCGTCATGTCGGCGAGGCACGCCTGAGGACCGGCCGGCAGGTCTTCGCGCCGGCGCAGCACCAACGCTGCCGCCCCCTCCCCGGCAATGCCGCCGGTGCCCCGAAGGTCGAACGGCAGCAGCGTGTTCGAGCCGTTGGCGCTGATGACACCCGCCTGGACCAACCCGGACAGCGCCAGGGCATCCAGCTCGCTGCCCGCGCCGACAACGATTGCCGCGTCAATTCGGCCAGCCTGCAAAGCGGCCGTAGCCTCACGCAAGGCTGCCAGGTTGCCGGCGACACCTTGCATATAGGCGTTGCACTCGCCCACCAGTTTCAGCGCCAGGCTGGTGACACCCAGCAAGCAGTTGCTCAAGCCTTTGAGCACCAGAAAAGGGTCCTGGGCACGGTCTTGCAGGATCCGTTTGGCGAACGCCGCCATGTCGGCGACGCCGTCCTGCCGACAGCCGTGCAACAACTCGGCATAGGATTCCAGAGACGGATGGGTGTAGCCGCCTTGACAGCAATACAAACCGAAACGGACATCCGGCTGCTCATCGGCCAGGCCGGCTTCTTCCAACGCCTGACGTACCGCGCTGACACCCCAGATCACTGCCGGCGTGCAGTAACGCTGAAGGTTTTGCGCAAGGTCTTGTCGGCTGCGTTGGTGGTCCTGATCCTGAATTTGCCCGAACGCCACCACGCGTTCGCTGCTGAACCGTCGGGCGTTCAGCGCCGTAATTGCACTTCGCCCTTCGGTTGCGGCCGCCCAGAAAGACTCGACACCCCAGCCGCTGGGCAACACGCAACCCGCACCGGCAATCGCGACCGCCTGTTTCATCGCGGCGCCTCCCGGTACTTGCCAAGCGCCAGTGAAGTGTTGAGGCCGCCGAAACCGAAGGAGTTGCTCAGGGCAACGTCGACCTTGCGCTTGACCGCTTGGTGGGCGCAGTAGTCGAGGTCGCATTGTTCGTCGGCATCCTGCAAGTTCAGGGTCGGCGTGACCCGATCATCCCGGCAGGCCAGGGCCGTGAGCATGAACTCCGGTGCTCCGGCGGCCGCAATCAGGTGGCCGAACTGGGATTTGTTGGCCGTCACCAGCAACCGCCGATAATGTTCGCGCTCGGCGAACAGGGTCTTGATCGCCAGGGTTTCGGCGGCATCGTTGAGGGGTGTCGACGTACCGTGGGCATTGATCAGATCGACCTGTTGCGGCGCCAGCCCGGCATCCGTCAGGGCCGCCTGCATCGCCAGCACCGCGCCCCGGCCCTGCGGGTCGGGTGCGGTGATTTTGTAGGCATCCAGGCTGCTGCCGAAACCCAGCACTTCGGCGTACGGCGTTGCCCCTCGGGCGAGCGCCCGTTCGAGGGTTTCGAGCACGACAAAACCACCGCCCTCACCCGCAATCAAGCCACTGCGATGGCGATCGAACGGCCGACACAGTTCGGTGCCCCAACGCTGTTCGCTGCTGGCGGCGCCGAGCAGATACAGCGCGGTCATGGTGTCCAGGCTAAGCACCGAATCGGCGCCCCCGGCAATGGCCAGCTCGACCTCGCCGCGACGGATCATCTGGAATGCATTGCCGATGGCCTGGGACGCTCCCGCGCAGGCGCTGCTGACATTGATCACCGGGCCTTCACTGCCGATGCCATCGGCAATCACCCGCGCAAGGCGGTCGTTGCTCTGACGCAGTGAACTGTCAGGATCGACCTGCGCCTGTCGCGCCATCAATTGAGCCCAGGACGGCGCCTGCGCCGGGTTATCCGCCAGGCTGAGCAGCATGTCCTGCAAACGATGAGCAGGTGCGCCGGACGCTGACAATACCGCCGCACCACGCAACTGTTCGGGGCTCAGACCACTATCGGCAATGGCTTGGGTGGCCGCGACCCAACCAAAGCGGGTGCGTTTTTCCAGCGACAATCCCCAGGCCGGATGGTTTTTCAAGTGTGCCGGCATCAAGCCCATATCCACGGGCGCTGCGTAACGCACGGGGAACGCACCCGCTTCGACGCCTTCCGGTTGCCATGGCCGAATGCAATGCTCGCCGGCCAACATTCTTTGCCACATGGACTGCCACTCGAAACCGAAGCCGGTGACGGCGCCCATGCCCGTGATCACGATGCGTGTGGGGCTCATGGGTAACTCTCCATTGTCTCTGTGTCCGACGACGCTCTGGCCAGCAGCACCGCGCCCCAATGCCCGCCTCGGCTATGTTCGAGCAACAGCGTGTAACGGCTGCAATCCAGTGCCCAGGTCACAGCGATTTCGCTGAGCAAGGCGCTGGCGCCCAAGTCACCTAGCAACGCCTTGGAGTGTTCGAGGGTGTGCCCCGATAGGCTAAACAACGCGGCAATCTGCGGATCCAGTGCATCGGCGACGACTTGCCCGATATCGCTGAGGCACAGTTTTTCGTTGCTCAAAGCACGCTCAATGACGTCGCGACCAACCGCCAGTCCACGCTCGGGTTGCGCGCTGTAACCACGGGCAAACCCGGCAATACGCAACGCAGATTGAGCACCGCTGCCCGGGTTGGTCGTCAGCAACAGTGCTGCAGCACCTTCGCCGAAAACCCACGGGCCGGGGTTCACAGGTGGGTGAGTAGCGTCACGCAGGTACAACGCCGGGGTGATGTTCGGACTGCTGCTGACGACGACGGCAGCATCGGCACGGCCTTCGCTCAGATGGGCAGCGGCCTCCATCAAAGCATCCAGCCCCGCATTGCCTTGGGAGCAAAAACCACCCATGGGCCCCTTGCAACGCAAGGCCTCAGCCGCGTGGGCCATGACGCTGCTGTTGAGCATCATCAGCGCATGCAGCGGCGGTGTGTGGGCAAAGAATTGCGCCAACAGATCTGCCGGTTGTGCGCCAATGGCCTGCACTGCATCCCAGCACGAGCTGGGGCCATCCACTTCCGGAATGGCAGCGATCAATGCGATCCGCTCGTCGGGCAGCTCCAGCCCACGCAAGGTCTCGGCGAGACGGCCGGCGCAATACAGCAGGCGCGCGCCCTGAGGCTCGAGGCTGCGGGACAGTCTGCGGTCGTACACACCCGCCGGCAAGGCGGGCGCTGCGACACAATGGGCCAGACGTGCCGGGTCGAAATCCAGCGGTTGCGCGGCCTGAGGTTGACTGTCACGAGGCGCACATTCAGTACCGGCAGCGTTGAGTACCGACGCCGCAGTGATATAAACAGCGGTTGAATTGGATCTGGTCATGTCATGCCCTGCCCAGCACCAACGAACTGTTCACGCCACCAAACCCGAAGGAGTTGGAG
Organism: Pseudomonas sp. yb_2; assembly: GCF_043103905.1. Lineage (NCBI taxonomy): Bacteria > Pseudomonadati > Pseudomonadota > Gammaproteobacteria > Pseudomonadales > Pseudomonadaceae > Pseudomonas > Pseudomonas sp. yb_2. Next base: position 72,875 of record NZ_JBICKH010000050.1, read on the forward strand.
AGCACGACATTGATCGGTTGCTGCAACGGTTCGCAAAGGAATTTCAACGCCGGAAATTCGGATTTTTCCGGCTGAAAATTGAGGGTCGGCAAGGCCACGCCCAACTGAATGCTCATCAACGACAGCACCGCCTCAATGGCACCACTGCCGGCCAACGAATGCCCTACGGCAGATTTGTTGGCGGTGAACGTCATCTGCTCCAGGGTTTCGCCGAAAACCTGCGCCAGGCCCAGGGCCTCGCAGCGGTCATTGGCCTGTGTCGACGTACCGTGAACATTCACATGGTCCACAGCCGCACTGGTCAGTTCGGCATCGGCCAGGGCCGCCGTCATGCAGGCGGCATACTTGCTGCCGTCGCGGCTGCTGGAGGTGATTTTCTCTGCCTCGCACAGATTCGCGTAACCCAGCACCCGGCCCAGCGAACAGGCCTGACGACGCTCGGCATGCTCGCGGGATTCCAGCACCAACAGCGCCGCCCCTTCACTCAGCACAAAGCCGCAGCGGTCCGGCATGAATGGCCGACTCTGTTCTTGCGGGGAAAAGTCCACGCGCTGGCAGAGTGCGCCCAGCCCATCAAAGCTGTAGTAGGACAATTCATGGGCCATCAACTCCACCGCGCCACACAACGCCAGGTCGATCTCGCCACGGGCGATCGCTCGATAGGCGCTGCCGATGGCCATGGTGCCGGCGGCACAGGCATCGGAATGTGTGGAAATATGGTCACGTACACCCAGCCATTCGGCGAGATGTCGGGTTTGCTGATCAACCCGCCGGGCAAACGCCCCACCGCTGAGGGTGTGGTTATCCAGGAACTGGTCGAGATCGACCCGCCCCTGATCGTCCATGTAACGGCTGGCGTCCCGCAAATCACCGCTCACGCAATATTTGTTGGCCCCGACGAAAATACCGCTGGCGACGCGGGCAAAAGCGCCGTCGGCCAACCCGGCATGGGCCAGCGCCTGACGGGCCACGTAATGCGCCAGCCATTCCTGGCGGGAGGTGGTCTGCAGGTCGCCCGGAAAGGCCGCCGCGATGACCTGCCATTGTTGCTCATCGATAAATCCGGCCGCCGGGTTCGCAAACCCCAGTTCGACAAACGCCGGGTGCTGGCCAATGCAGGAACGGTTTTCGCTGATCGTCGTGAACAGCGAGGCCGCATCCAGTGCCGTGGGAGCCACCAGTCCATAGCCGGTGACCAGAACCTCTCGGGCCTGCATCAAGGCACCCCCTACGCCGAAGCCTTCAACTGGGCGGCCGCGTACTGCTCAACCAACAGACGCGAGATCGAGTCACCGTCCAGAGGGGTCAGGCGAGCACTGCAACCGCCACACACCACTTGTTGGCGTTCATTGAGTTGGGCATGAACCGCGCCACACTCAGGGCAGGTCTCGGGGAGGTAGTTGAAAACGTTATGGCATTGCTGCGCCCAGTTCCGCACGGTGGTGGCCGAGAAGACATCGCCCGGCTGCATGCCCACGTGCAACTGGCCCGGCGCATAAGCGCTGAGGCTCTGCTCCAGCAAGGCCACGCCGTCCTGCGTGATTCGGCCATTTTCGACAAACCGGGTGGCGTCGCCGAACACCGCTACCGCGTGATCCAGCACGCTGGTTTTCGGCAAGGTGCAACCGTACTGACGGCCCAGCTGGAAGCTCAGGTCGACGATGTCCAGCGAGTCGGCGCTGAGGTCGTCAACAATACTGCTGTGCTCTGTGACGTCGCCCCTATCCAGCACCAGCAACTGCGCAAGAATATCCTGTGTACTGCTGATGACGCTGTCCAATTCCAACGGATTATTCATTGAGTGTTTCCCTACAAAAGCCGCATTGAATGAATAAAGTCATCGGGCCAAAAAAAGCTGTTTTGAGGCCAGATCTATCGGGGGCCGGGAGTCTAAAGTCTCCCCCTAAGGGGAGAGTCAACGTGCCATCAGTGCTTTTTGTGAGAAATCCCGACGCGCCCTGAAACCTTTGATTTATGCAGCTCAATGGGGCTTGGAGAGGGATCGTAAAATGACAAAATCGATTGCTTGAAACAGCACGATAGTTCCAGAAGCGGAATATCACCGTACCCGCAAGCGGCGCCCTGAGTGCTTCAAACCATGAAGGACAAGGCGCCCGTCAGCAGTGCCAGCGCAGTGATCACCAGAGAGGTGAGCACGGCCCATTTCACGGTGGCTTTCTGGAAGTCACCGATATCGCGGTCGACCATGCCCACCAGCAGCAGGGTCGAGGCCACCAGCGGGCTCATGAGGTGAACCGGCTGGCCAAGCACCGAAGCGCGGGCGATTTCCACCGGGTCGATGCCGTACGCGGCCGCGGCATTGGCCAGGATCGGCACAACGCCGAAGTAGTACGCGTCGTTGGACAGCACGAAGGTCAGCGGCATGCTGGTCAGCGCCACCACCAGCGGGAACCAGTGGCTCCACGCTTCCGGAATCCAGTCCACCAGCGTCTGGGCCAATGCATCGACCATCTTGGTACCCGAGAAAATACCGGCAAAGATGCCCGCGGCGAACACCAGCAGCACCACGGTCATGGCGTTGCCCGAATGGGCGAGGATGCGCTCTTTCTGCAGGTCCAGCTGCGGGTAGTTGATCATCAGTGCGGCGACGAAACC
>NZ_JBICKH010000051.1:0-681 GCF_043103905.1 Pseudomonas sp. yb_2
GAAGAAGTTGTTGCGCCAAGCAAGCAGCGCGGCAAACGCAAGCCACTGTCGGCTGACCTGCCACGCATTGAAGTCATTCATGACTTGCCCGAGCACGAACTGACTTGCGCCTGTGGTTGCCGCAAACACGTGGTTGGCGAGCAAACCAGCGAACAACTCGACATCGTGCCGATGCAGATCCGTGTGCTTAAACACGTACGCAAAATCTATGGCTGCCGTGGCTGCGAAACCGCGCCGGTCACCGCTGACAAGCCGGCCCAATTGATTGAAAAGAGCATGGCCAGTCCCAGCGTGCTGGCGATGTTGCTAACCACCAAGTACGTCGATGGCCTGCCGCTGCACCGCTTCGAAACGGTGCTGAACCGACATGGTATCGAGATCCCCCGGCAAACCCTGGCCCGCTGGGTCATCCAGTGCAGCGAACACTTTCAGCCACTGCTGAACCTGATGCGTGACCGCCTGCTGGAAAGCCCGGTGATCCATTGCGATGAAACTCGCGTGCAGGTGCTCAAAGAGCCGGATCGTGATCCGACCAGTCAATCCTGGATGTGGGTGCAGGCCAGTGGCCCGCCTGATCGACAAGTCGTGCTGTTCGATTACACCACCAGCCGCGCGCAGGAGGTGCCGCTGCGCCTGCTGGAGGGCTATCGCGGTTACGTGATGACCGATGATTACGCCGGT